>NZ_JBQKLA010000004.1:0-134783 GCF_052116465.1 Collinsella sp. Sow4_D11
CGCCCGGTCCCGTTCCGAACCCGGAAGCTAAGCCCCATCGCGCCGAGAGTACTGCGGGGCCAGCCCGTGGGAGGCCAGGGCGCCGCTGACCGGTGGACGGCACCGAGCCGTGCGATTGGACTGAGAAGGGGGAGGCCTCGCGGCCTCCCCCTTTTTTCGTTTCTCAGGCAATTTGTCTCACATAGTAGCTGTGTTTTATAACCCTCGTTTGTCGCATCTTCTTTGAACGGGCTACAATATCGTAGTCTGTGTAGCATGGAGGTGAACATGGCTGAAGCTGGTATCGGCGTTGATATCGTCGAGATTTCCCAAATGAAATCAATCCTTGAGAAGACGCCGTCGTTTGCCCGGCGCGTGTTTACCGATGAAGAGCGTGCGTATTGCGATGCGTCGTCTCGCCCTGCCGCTCATTATGCCAGCCGCTTTGCCTCTCGCGAAGCGGTACTTAAGGCACTTGGAACGGGGTTTAGTCAGGGCGTTGGACGTAAGGACGTTTCCGTAACACGCGATAGGCTCGGCAAGCCAAAGGCTCTGCTTTCTGGTCGCGCTCTCGAAATCGCCCAGGATTTGGGTGTTGTCGAGGTTGCTCTTTCTATTACCCTTACGGGTGACTTGGCTGTCGCTAATGCCATTGCGATCACCGAGGATGCTCGACCTAAGCCTAAGGAAGAAAAAATGAGCACCAAGGAGCGCGTTGCCCAGACATTTAAAGAGGTTCGTTCTGTATTGGATGAGCTTGAACAGCTGCAACAATCTGCTTTGTCGGAGCATTTGATTGATAATCCGCAAGATACGCAAGGAGCATAGATGAAACCGGTTTTGAGTACCGAGGAAGTCGTTCGCCTCGAGGATATCATCGAGCGCGAGGGCACCTCGAAGGCCGAGCTCATGGAGTTGGCAGGTGAATTTGCCGCCAACGAAATTTTAAAGCTCAACCCTGATCGCGTTCTTGTGCTGGTCGGCTTTGGCAACAATGGCGGTGACGGTTGGGTCGCTGCGGATATCCTGACCCATAAGGGCGTTGATGTTGATATCGTTTCTCCAGTTGAGCCGGATGAGATTCCTGCTGCCCTTGCTCGTCACGTTGCCCGTCGCACCGCCGGTCGCGACGTTCATGTGTGCGTTGGGCCTTCGCGAGACGAGCTAGAGGTTCTCATTAACAAAGCGGATGTCGTGGTCGATGCTATTTTTGGTACCGGTTTTCACGGCAACCTTCGTGCGCCGTTTTCTATTTGGATTCCTACGGTTAACGAGTGCGCCGATCACGTTGTTTCTATCGATGTTCCCTCGGGCCTGAATGCCGAGACGGGCGTTGTGGATGACGACTGCATCCGTGCCGAGCGTACCGTGACGATGATTGCCCCTAAGATCGGCCTCTACAGCGCTGACGGTCCGGAGTATGCTGGCGACCTGGTGTGTGGCGGTCTGTACGACCGCCTCGACGAAGTCATCGATGATGTCGATCATGCTGCCGAGATCGTTGAGCCCGGTGATCTGGTGGACTACTTTGCCCCGCTGCCCACGAATATCGATAAGTATTCGCGCGGCTCCGCGCTCATCGTTGCCGGGTCGGCACAATATCCTGGTGCCGCCATCATGGCCGCAAAGTCTGCCGCTCGTGCTGGTGCCGGTTATGTGGCCGTTGCGACGCCCGATGCGTGCGCCAACCTTATTCGTATGGCGCTCCCGTCGATTCCCGTTTTCGCCATTCCGTCTGATTCCCGTGGATCTTTTGGTGCCGCTGCGCGTATGACAGTGTGCGAGATTGCTAAGAAGTACAGCTGCGTTGTGTGCGGGCCTGGCATGACGACGTCTGCCGGATCGATGCAAGTCGTTTCGGGCCTGCTTGAGCTCGATGTGCCGCTTATCCTAGATGCAGATGCGCTCAACTGCCTTGCCAAGATTGCAATCGACGGCATCGACAGTAATCCCGAGATGTACCGTCGCGAGCAGCCGCTCGTTATGACGCCGCATTATCGCGAGCTTTCGCGTCTCGTTGCCGGCGACGAGGTCAATGATCTTGGCACTGCGATTGCCGCTGCTCAAAAGATTGTCTGGGCTGCCGGTTCCGATAATCTCGTTGTTATCGCTAAGGGCCCGACGACGGCCATTTGCGGCGTCGAGCGCGTGCTGCTGCCGCTTTCGGGCCCAGCGTCGTTGGCGACCGCTGGCTCGGGTGATGTCCTCGCAGGTATCCTTGCAGGAACGCTTGCGACCATGCGTGACGATATGGACCGTTGGGAGCTGCTGTACTCGTATGCCGTCGCACTCCACAGCTATGCCGGCTTTGCTGCGGCGACGGAGTATGGCGAGAAGAGCGTTATCGCGACCGATCTTATCGACTTGATCGGTCCCGCCATGGAATTGGCGGCAAAGGATGCGCTCGATGATCTGGGAATCATGGACGAAGGGTCGGATGACTAATCATGAATAAAGCCGATTTGACGCGTTGGTCCTGGGTCGAGATCGACCGCGGGGCGCTCCGCCGCAATACGAGGGCCTATAAGAACTTGCTAGATCCGCGTCAGCGCCTGTGCTGCGTGGTTAAAGCCGATGCTTATGGTCATGGAGCCGTCGAGTGCGCCAAGATCATGTATTCGGCCGGTGCCGACATGTTTGCCGTGGCGACGGTCAGCGAGGGTATTGAGTTGCGCCAGGGCGGAATCACCAAACCCATCCTGATTCTAAGCGAGCCTCCCATCGAGGCTATTCCTTCATTGCTCGAGTTCGATATCATGCCCTCGGTCTATACGTCCGATTTTGCTCTTGCGTATGGCGAATGTGCCGTCGCGGCGGGCAAGGTGGGCAAGTATCATCTTGCCATCGAGACGGGTATGAACCGCATCGGCGTTCACTACACGCAGGTGCTCGACTTTGTCCGCGGTATTAATTTCCATCGCGGTATTCAGTGCGACGGCGTATTTACGCACTTTGCCACGGCCGACGAACCATCGGGTTGGGACTACAAGCTGCAGTGCCAGCGCTTTACCGAGGCCGTTCAGGCCATTAAGGATGCGGGTTTTGAGTGCGGTATCGTGCACTGTGCCAACACGCCGTCCTCGATGCTCGATCCCTCGATGCATTTTGATATGATTCGCGCTGGCGTTGGCTTGTATGGCATGCAGCCGTGCGAGCTGAGCGGCCGCGTGATGCAGCTTGATCCCGTTATGAGCGTTCATGCGCGCGTGACGCGCGTGGCGCATCCTGCGATGGGCGAGGGCGTAGGCTACGGTTTTACCTACCGCGTACCGCGCACACGCGTTCAGATCTGCACGCTGCCGATCGGATATGCCGACGGCCTTTCGCGCACGCTTTCCAATCGTATGGACGTGCTGTATCGCGGTGAGCGCGTGCGTCAGGTCGGAAATATCTGCATGGATCAGTTTATGGTTGCCATTCAGTCCAACCCGGCTCACGAGATTCCCGAGGCCGAACATGGCGACGAGATGATAATTATCGGTCGCGATGGCGATGCCGAGATTACCATGGATGAGATGGCGCGCCTGCGCGGCACGATCAACTACGAGGTCGCCTGCGGCTTTGGCATGCGTCTCGACAAGGTCTACGTGTAGGAGCCGCTATGGGCGTTATGCACATCCCCGTCCATAGCCATCAGGCGCCGCGCGAAGTTGCACTCGAGGAGATCGAGGCCGTCCTGGGTGATTGCCGCCTTTGCCAGCTTTACCAGTCGCGCCACAATATCGTGTTTGGGGTGGGAAACCCCCGCGCTCGCGTGATGTTTATTGGTGAAGCGCCGGGCCGTAACGAGGATTTACAGGGCGAGCCCTTTGTGGGGGCGGCGGGTGAAGACCTCAACGGCATTCTGTCCCTGGCGGGTCTTAAGCGTGAAGATGTCTATATCGCCAATGTGCTTAAATGTCGCCCGCCGGGAAACCGCAATCCGCGTCCCGAGGAAGTGCTTGCTTGCTCACCGTTTTTGCGCGAGCAGATTCGAAGCATCTGGCCCGATATCATCGTGACGCTCGGCAATCCCGCAACGCACTTTGTGCTCAAGACCGAGATTGGCATTACCAAGCTGCGCGGCAGGTTCCATCAGATGGGGCACTTTGTGGTGATGCCGACGTTTCATCCCGCGGCGGCGCTGCGCAATCCGGCGTGGCAGGAGTTGCTGGAGGAAGACTTTAAGATGCTGGGCGACTATCTGGTGCGACATCCCGCGCCAGAGGGCGCCTCGGAATAATAAGGAGCGTATATGTCCCTGGAGCGCCTGGGGCTAGGTACCTACAAAACGGCTCGTACTGCCGATACTGAGCAATTTGGCGAGTTGGTTGCACCGTGTCTAGAAAATGGCGATGTGCTGATACTGACCGGCGGCTTGGGCGTGGGAAAGACCCACTTTACCAAGGGCGTCTCGCGCGGCTTGGGCGACGGGCATATGGTCACGAGTCCTACGTTCGCGCTCATGGCCGTTCACGACCAGGGGCGTATTCCGCTGTTCCATTTTGATCTGTACCGCTTGGAGCATGCCTACGAGCTCGAGGATACGGGCATTTTTGACGTGCTCGGCTATGAGGGCGCTTGCCTGTTGGAATGGGGCGAGCAGTTTCAGGACGAGCTGACGGATGAGTATCTCTCGGTGACGCTTAGGCGCGATGAGGACGATAGCGACGTGCGAACGATCGCGCTCGAGGCGCACGGCGAGCGCGCGACGGAGCTTTTCGATTTGATTGATAAGGCTGTACAAGATGAGCTTGCATAACGACAACGCGCTGGTAGTGGCGCTCGATACTTCGACCGACATGCTTGCCTGCGCGGCAAGCTGGATTGATGAACAGACGGGCGAGGCGAAGCTGGTGAGCGGGGACCATCTGTGTCGTCGCCATGCCAACGTGGAACTTGTGAATACCGTCGATGGCGTGTTGGCGCAGGCCGGGCTGAATCGCGGCGATGTCGGCTGTTATGTGGTTGGACGCGGCCCGGGTTCGTTTACGGGCGTTCGCATTGGCATCTCGACCGCCAAGGGTCTGGCGCGCGGTGCCAACGTGCCGTTGCTGGGCGTGTCGACACTTGACGCTTGCGCCTGGACGGCGTGGAAGGCTGGCGTGCGCGGCAAGCTTGGTGTTCTTGCCGACGCCATGCGTGGCGAGGTGTATCCGGCTCTGTACGTGCTGGGGGACGAAGGTCCCGAGCGTCTGTTTGAGCGCGAACACGTGGTCAAAGCCGCCGTGGCGCTTGATGAGTGGCGCCAGGCCGCGGACTGGGGCCAGGTTAAGCTGACTGGTGACGGTCTCGTACGTTATGGCAAGCTGCTGAGTGAGGATGAGACTGCGCGCTGCGTGGAGCGAGACCTGTGGTGGCCCTCGGGCGAAGGCCTTCTGATGGCGCACGCCGCGGGCGACGGTAATCCGGCTCGCGTTTTGCCGATCTACACGCGTCTTTCGGATGCCGAGGAAAATGAGCGTAAGCGCCTTGGGCTTGCCGAGAGCGCCCAGAGCGAGATTACGGGTGTTGCCGACGAGCTCGCCGGCCGCCATCTGCAGTTCCGTCCCATGGGCGCGGCGGATGCCGAGGGCGCGAGCGCATTGGAGGCCGCCTGCTTTGAAGGCGCCGGACACGAGGCGTGGACGCCGGGCATGTTCCTGTCCGAGCGGGGCGAGGGCGTTGCCGCTCCGCGTAGCTGGTGGGTGGCGCACGACGACGGTCAGCTGCTGGGACTTGCCGGCGGCATGGTCGTCGACGGTGACGTTCAGATTATGGACGTCGCGGTTGATCCTGCTCATCGTCGCGAGGGCATTGCCCGCAAGCTGCTGTCGCACGTGAGCTATGACGCCCAGATGCTCGGCTGCACCACTGCTTCGCTTGAGGTTGAGGACGGCAACGAGGGTGCGATTGCGCTCTATAGCGCCTTGGGCTTTACCGAGGCGGGTCGTCGCCGTGGCTACTACGGCGTCGGCAAGGATGCCATCGTCATGACGGCGTCGCTGCCCCTGGTGCTTCCTCTCGACAATGCCTCGCCCGAGCCAACGGCTGCCGAGCAGCGCGTCTGGCCGCTGCCTGAGCCCGAGCGCACCGCCGAGGAGCGTGCCGAAATCGAGCGCCGTCGCCTAGTTCTTGCCATCGAGAGCTCTTGCGACGAGACGGCTGTTGCGATTATCGATGCGGACGGCAATATGCTGGCCAACCAGGTGTCGACGCAGATTGATTTTCATGCTCGCTTTGGCGGCGTGGTGCCCGAGATCGCCTCGCGCAAGCATGTCGAGGTGATTGTGAGTGTCGTAGATGCGGCGCTTGAAGATGCCGCGGTATCGCTTGGCCTTGAGGGTGGAGCGATTGCGCCAAGTGAGCTTGCCGCCGTGGGTGTGACGCAAGGCCCAGGCCTGGTGGGTGCCCTGGTGGTGGGCGTCGCCTTTGCCAAGGGCTTTGCGTATGCTGCCGGTAAACCGCTCGTGTGCGTCAATCATCTGGAGGGTCACCTGTTCGCCAACCTGCTGGCGCAGCCCGACCTTAAGCCGCCGTTTATCTTTACGCTTGTCTCGGGTGGGCACACCATGCTCGTGCACGTAAAGGCATGGGGCGACTACGAGGTGCTTGGCGAGACGCTGGACGACGCCGTGGGCGAAGCCTTCGACAAGGTTGCCAAGGCGCTGGGCCTGGGCTATCCCGGCGGCCCCATCATCTCCAAGCTTGCCGAGACGGGCAATCCCCGCGCGATCGATTTTCCCCGTGCGCTTAACAGCAGGGGAGACTACCGCTTCTCGCTTTCGGGCCTCAAAACCGCTGTGACGTTATACATCGAGCAGGAGACCAAAGCCGGCCGAACGATTCACCTGCCCGACCTTGCAGCCTCGTTTGAGGCGGCGGTCTTTGACGTGCAGTACAAGAAGGCCAAGAACGCCTTGCACGCCACCGGGTGCAAGGAGTATTGCATCGGCGGCGGCGTCTCGGCCAACCCGCATCTGCGCGAGATGATGATTAAGAAACTCGGGCGTCAGGGGATTCGCGTAACGGTGCCGCCTCTCTCGGCCTGTACTGACAACGCCGCCATGATTGCGGAGGTCGCTCGCCGCAAATTCGACCGAGGTGAAATCTCGCCGTTCGACGTCGACGCCGATCCAAACATGACGCTGTAGTCGTATGGGTGCGGTCTCCGACGCTGCCCGGGCGCCAGCGGCCGCATATGAACTTTCCTGCTCTACAGTCCTGCTCACGACGGAGGCCACATTAAGTGGCCTCCTGTTCGTGCGGAACTCGCGATAAAGTTCATATGCGGCCGCTGGCGCCCGGGCAGCGTCGGGAACCTTTCTGTATCGATGCAGCTACTGAGCTGGATCGGCGTCGACAACGTCCGGCAAGGTTAGCCAGCCTGCGTCGAATTTACGGCGTGCTTTAGCTGAAAGAAACCTACCTGATAATCGACTCAATATCTCGGCTTTTATATAGCAGTCGGCGGACTTCCATGACGTCGTCGATGACGACATAAAAAACCATGTAGTTGCCAACGTAGAAGCGGTAATACGGGTGCGACCGTCTTCTTGTCGAAGGGTATGTTGGTGACATGGTTGGATTCTTGAGATGCTCGAGTATGCCTGCTTCAACATTGTCGACAAGCCTATTTGCTGCAGCGGGGTTATTGAGATCAAAGGCGATATATGACGCTGCTTGGCTGAGGTCCTCCCAAAATAGGGGAAGATAGCGGAGCTTATAGTGCCTGTTCATCGAGACCGCCGTCGAGCATTTTTCTGACAGAGCCAAAGACATCGTCGTGTGTATAGCGAAGTTGCATGCTGGCAGCCTGACGATCAGCGGCATCAAGTGCGCTCTCGATTGTATTGCTCAGCGACTTGTACTGCTCAAAGCTCATGACGACCATAGAGCCCCGCCCGTTTTTAGTTAGAAAAACCGGACCCTCCTGTTCGACTTCGCGTTCAACATCCGGGTAGTGATTTCTAAGATCTGAGACCGGCCTAATATTCACAGCTACCTCCTGAGCTATCAGAATATTATCGTAATTATGATAACAGAGTTGAGATTTGGGATGGGAACTCCTCGGGGGCGGGGCGGGCGCCTGCCGCCATATATGAACTTTATCGTGAGTTCCGCACGAACAGGAGGCCACTTAATGTGGCCTCCGTCGTGAGCAGGACTGTCCGAGCAGGAAAGTTCATATATGGCGCAGGCGCCCGCCCCGCCCCCGAGGAGCATCTCTCAAGCAAAAACTGTCGTGGGGTAAAGTCCGAGGTCAGTGACGTTTTATACCGAGAAATTCAAAAAAAGTTGAAAATTCATTACATATTTGCGTTGACTTTAGTCAACTAAAGTTTCATACTCCTTTTCATCCACTGGGGGATGTGAACGCGCACGGATCGTTCGCATCATGATTGAAGAGGATTTCTTAGACATGTTCACGCATCAGCTAAACATTATCAGCGTAGTAATTATCTGATGCGGGTTAGCACATACAGCTAGCCCGTACGATAACGGGCGGCTGATGAAGATGAGGGCCGTCGAGCGCAACCGACGGCCCTCATTTTTTATGTCTAGGAAGTTCTTTTTTGAGGAGGAAATGTAATGAACGGAGTTTTGCTCATGGTTGTGGCCGCGGCGGTGCTCGCCTGCGGCTATCTGGGCTACGGCCGCTGGCTGGCTAACAAGTGGGGCGTTGATAAAGAGGCTCTCACGCCTGCCAAGCGCATGAAGGACGGCAAGAGCTTCTCGCCCGTCTCCGCCTTCACCGCGTTCTCGCATCAGTTCAGCTCGATCTGCGGTGCTGGCCCTGTTACGGGTACGATCGTCGCCATGGCCTTCGGCTGGCTGCCCGTCGTGCTCTGGGTCCTCGTCGGCGGCATCTTCTTTGGCGCCGTTCACGACTTTGGCGCCCTGTACGCTTCGATGAAGAACAACGGCAAGTCCTTGGCTCAGCTCATCGAGAAGTACATCGGCAAGACCGGCCGTCGCCTGTTCCTGCTGTTCTGCTGGCTGTTCTGCATCATCGTCATCGCCGCTTTTACCGACATGGTCTGCAAGACGTTCATGTTCACCCCGGTCGTTGACGCCTCTGGCGCTGCCACCGGTGCCATCGACTTCACCAAGTCCTATGCCGCTGGCTGCGCTGGCACCATCTCCATCCTGTTCACCTTCGTCGCCATGGCCTTTGGTTGGGCTCAGAAGAAGTTCAACCTCACCGGCGCTGCCGAGTTCGTCACCGGCGTGGTGCTCATGGTCCTCATGTTCGCCGTCGGTATGCAGTTCCCGGTTTACCTGGACAAGTTCCAGTGGTTCGCCGTCGTCATGGTCTACCTGGTCTTTGCCGGTGCCATGCCCATCCAGATGCTCAAGACCCCTCGCGACTACCTCACTTCCATCATGATGATCGTCATGATTGTCTGTGCTGTCCTCGGCATCGTCGTCCTGGGCGTTAACGGCCAGGCCACCATCACCGCTCCGGTTTTCACCGGCTTTAGCAATGCCTCGGGCATGATGTTCCCGGTCCTGTTTGTCTCCGTTGCCTGCGGCGCTCTCTCCGGTTTCCACAGCCTCGTTTCTTCGGGCACCTCTTCCAAGCAGGTCGAGAAGGAGCAGGACGCCGTCAAGGTTGGTTTTGGCGCCATGATCGTCGAGTCCTTTGTCGGCATCCTCGCCATCATCGTCGCCGGCATCATGTTCTCCGACATGAACACTGCCGGTACCGGCGCCCTCAACGCCGGCGTCGCTTCCACCCCGTTCCAGATCTTCGCTGCTGGCATTTCTCGCGGTATGCAGGCCTTCGGCGTTGACGGCACGCTTGCTACCGTCTTTATGACCATGAACGTCTCCGCTCTGGCCCTGACCTCGCTCGACGCCGTCGCCCGCATCGCCCGCACCTCGTTCTCCGAGTTCTTTGCCCAGACCAACGACGCCCTGGCCATCGAGTCCAAGGCCGGTTACATGAAGGTCCTCGGCAACCCCTGGTTCGCCACGGTTGTCACTCTGCTCCCCGGCCTCGCCCTCGCCTTTGGCGGCTATGCCAACATCTGGCCGCTCTTTGGTGCTTCCAACCAGCTGCTCGGCGGTATGACCATGATCACCCTTGCCGTGTTCTGCAAGTGCACCGGTCGCAAGGGCTGGATGCTCTACGTGCCCGTCGCCTTCCTGCTCTGCTGCACCTTCACCTCGCTGGTCCAGAGTGCTATGGGCTGCATGACCGCCGTCCAGGCCTACGGCTTCTTCGGTACCATCCCGGCTACCGCCACTACGGCCGCAGTCTCCGTCGCCGCCACCAAGGGCCTGCAGCTCGTCTTTGCCGTCCTGCTGATGGTCCTGGGCCTCATCGTTGCCGTCAACTGCCTCAAGGAACTCTTCGGCAAGGAGGCCGGTTCCATGCCCGACGAGGAGCCCGAGTGGTCCGAGATGGGCAAGGCCGAGTATGGTCGCGCTGCTGCTGCCGAGGCTCCCGCAGGCGCCGAGGCCGCCAAGGCCTAATCGACCTAAGGGATTGAACGTCACATCTATATGACTCGGAAAGGCCGGGTCCGCAACTGCGCGGGCTCGGCCTTTTTTTCCTTGCAAAAGCTAGTGTGCCCGGGTGTTCTCGCAGATGTTTTGCGTGGATAGGGGCGTGCGTTGTACCATATAGACGTATATGTGTACATATGAAAGGGGCCCCGTGGCCAAGACGGTATATTCCGATAACCAAAACAACGTCGATGCCCTGGCTGAGCGTCTGAGCAGCCAGACGTCGCTTTCTGCCGAGCGTGCCAAGCTGGTTGCCTACGACCTGCTCTGCCGCAAGGCGCTCAAGATCAAGTCGAGCGCGCTGGCACAGATTTTCCGTTCCGTCGATAAGGAATGTGACACCAAGGCGATGCGCGATGAGCTTATCGCGGCAAAGATCGTTACCAAGATCGAGGGCAGCGGCATTAACGGGCGCCCAGCGTTCTATACCATTAATGCCGAGATTCGCGATGTCCAGGAGCAGCCTGCCGAGGCTGCCGAAGAGGCCGTCGAGGACGTTGTCGAGGCGCCTGCTGCGGTGGAAACGGCTCCGCGCGAGAACGTCGACACCGATGAGCTGCTTGACGAGAGCGTCGTTCGCGCCTTTACGGCCAAGGCGGGCCGCGGCGGTTTTGGCGGGGGCGGTAAACGCGATGCGCAGCGCCGTGCCCAGCAGGAGCGCTTCCGTCGCGCCGTGGCTCAAAAGGACGAGCTCGATACCGAGACTGTTGAGACCGAGGTTGCTGCCGAGTCGCAGAAGCCTGCGAAGGAGCAAAAGCCCGTGGAGGCCCAAGAGCCCAAGCGTCGTCGTGGTGCTCACTTTAAGGCTGCGCAGCAGGATGTCGCGCATGAGGTTGAAGAGCCTTCCGAGGTTACAGACGATGCTGAGGAGTCTGCCAAGAGGGCTCCGAGTTCGTGTCGTCCCGGTCGCGGCTTTGCAGGTCGCGCGTACCCCGTAAAGCGTCAGGAGAAGGGCAATCCGGCTTCGACCGCTCAGGCCGAGAAGGCCGAACAAACCGAGAAAACCGTTGAGCCGGCGGCTCGCGAGCAGCAACCTTCCGAGTCGCAGCCTGCGACTGACACCGAGGCCAAAGCTCAACAGTCCGCTGATAAGCAGGCGGGGGAGAGCGCCTCAAGCAAGCCCCGTCGTCGTCACCGCGGCGGTCGTGGCTCAAATGCCGAGGCCGCGGCCGAGAAGGCAACGACACAAATCAGAGATGAGAAGGTCGAGACTCCGGAGGATCAGGTCAAGCGCCAGCCGGCGAAGGAGACTAAGTCTGATCGTCCGCAAAAGCACTCGTCCGCGCCCAAGCAGGAACGCAACACCCGGGCAGATTCCAAGCGTAAGCCCCGTGCACAGGCTGAGCCTGCCGCGGCCGATAATGCTGCCCAGCGGTCTGAGCCGACTGTCCACGGCGAGGTTTCGGCATTTGCCTTGGCCCACGTGCTGGGCAGGCAGCTGCTCAAGGTTGTCCCCACGCCTACGGCGCTCTCCAAGATTAAGGAGCAGCAGACCCAGATTGTAAGGGTTGAAGGCAAGGACGGTAAAAAGACGCCGCAGCGCGCTCAGCACAACGAAATGTCCAATCGCAAAATCGCGGAGGAGATTGCGATTATCCAGGCATGGATTGAGCAGAACCGCGGTGCCGATACGCCGGTTGCCTCGCGTCGCCAGCGCGCCTACCAGATTTTTAACGATGAGAAGGCCTTTGACGGCAAGCACGGCGAGCGCTTGATTCGGCGTATGACCGAAAAGGGCATCAGCATGCAGGCGATTAAGGTCGCCCCCAACCGCCCCGTGCACTTTACGGGTTTCTTTACGCTGGGCGCCGACAAGCCGTTCATTATGGTCGAGAACCTAGACACCTATGACGAGATCGTCAAGCTCCTACGCGGCCGCAAGCACGCTAAGCTTTTTGGCACCAAGGTGGGTGGCGTGATTTTTGGCGGTGGCTGCAAGGCGAGCGTCTCGCACGCACTGGATGATTATCTGGCCGAGATCGGCTATCGCTTTAACTATGTCTACTACGTGGGCGATATCGACCGAGAGGGTGCGCGCATCGTCGAGCAGGCCCGCAATGCCAATGTGGTTGAGATTCGCTTGCATGCCGGCATGTATCGTGCCATGCTCGCCGAGCACAAGCGCCGCGTGAAAGCTGGCGGCGAGTGCGAGCCTGCGGCTGCTAATCAGGGTGTGCCGCAGAATTTGGCGGCGACAATCAAGGATCTGCCTATGGTCACGCGCGTGCAGTTCCGCAATGTGCTGCGCGAGGGCGGTCGCATTCCGCAGGAGATTCTGATGACCGCCGACTATCGGGATGGCGACTCGGGAAGCTTCGACCGCATGCTGAACAATTAGGGACGCGTGGCCCCGGCGGGCCGGGCATTAAGTTTGCTGCTCTACAGTCCTGCGCAAGACGAAGGCCACATTAAGTGGCCTTCTTTGCGTGCGGAACTCGCGACAAACTTAATGCCCGGCCCGCCGGGGCCACGCGCCATTTTGTAGATGGCGGCTCGCTTTTCGGAACGGGGCTGATATTTCTTGATGTAAGGCGCTCTTGGTCCTTTCGGGCTTGGGGTGTCTGTCTTTTGAGGGTGGATGAGCCGGCACTTGGGGACGTTCCTTTAGTGCCGGCACTTTGGGAACGTCCCCAAGTGCCGGTTGAGATACGGAGAGCCCGTTGTTGATATGGGACGGAGGGATTCCGCGTCCGCCTGCCGGCGGCCGCGCCCCGCTGCGTCGCTCCGCTCCTTGCGTGCTGCGCTGGAAAACGCTCCGCGTTTCCTCAGCTCCGCACCCTTGCGGGTTCGAATCCCTCCGCATGCCCACAAGAAAGCGCCCCGGGCTGATGAAAGCCCGGGGCGCTCAGTTACCTTGGCTGGGACGGAGGGATTCCGCGTCCGCCTGCCGGCGGCCGCGCCCCGCTGCGTCGCTCCGCTCCTTGCGTGCTGCGCTGGAAAACGCTTCGCGTTTCCTCAGCTCCGCACCCTTGCGGGTTCGAATCCCTCCGCATGCCCACAAGAAAGCGCCCCGGGCTGATGAAAGCACGGGGCGCTCAGTTACCTTGGCTGGGACGGAGGGATTCGAACCCCCAACAGCCGGCACCAAAAACCGGAGTTCTACCGTTGAACTACGTCCCAATGTGTGGTGCTGCCCAAAAGCAGCTCGTCTAGTTTACCTAATCTGCGAGGGCATCGCAAACGCCATCGAGCAGGCGTACAGCGAGTGTCTGTGCATCGCTTGCGGTGAAGGTTCCGTTGTAGCGCGTCATGCCCGTGAGCTCAATGCGGATGCGCGCGGGCTTTTGCTGCGCGGCGACATTAGCGGTGCGGATGCGCTGCGCCAGGTTGTGACATTCGGCAAGGGCGATCGTGGCGCGCGGCGCTGCATCTGCGGGCAGCTCATCGCTTGCGATCTCGAGTACCAGGTCCACGTCGGTCGGAACCTCGGAATCGCAAAGCATCATGCCGCTGTTGTCGGTCGTCGCCGTGGCGATGTTCCACATGCGCGATGCAACGCTGCGTGCGATGGGGTCCTCACCGATGACGGCAATCTGGAAGCGCTCGAGCACGTTGGCGGCGCGGGCAAAGCCGATGCGCGACTCGGCCTCGGTAACCGAGGGTTTGCCCTCCCACACGTGATGCAGACGGTTGATATAGGCGTAGGTATCCTGGAATGCCATGCCGTCGGCAAACAGGCCGACATTTTCTTGGAACTGCTGCAAGGCCGCCTCGGTGTGCGGGCCAAAGTAGCCGTCGTCCTCACCGCAGGCAAAACCCAAAACGTTGAGTGCCCTCTGCAGGGCACGAACGTCGGCACCATGGAAATTGGGCATGCGCAGATAAAGCGTGCGGTCGCCCAGCTTATACGAGGCGTCTACCAGGGCGCTCCAACAGGGGATATCGACGGCGTAGCCAGCGGCAAGGCCGCTGTCGAGCCTAAAGGTGCCAACAGCCTGCTCGGTGGTGGTGCCAAAGCGCTTGTCGGCGACCTCGACGTCATCGATTGTATAGCCGAGCTGCAGAAGGCGGGACTGGACGTCCTCGACGGCTGCTCCCTGCATGCCCGTTGTGATAGGTTCCATGAACGAGCCCCTTTCGGCGTACCATTCGTACTATTTAAGCGTGTGTCGGATAGACAACGCAAAGGGTTGCATAAACATGCACTCAACAGTGTAGCAAGTTGTACCCAAATGCGCTGCTGACAGGTTTTATAACCCCCGCTAGTTAAGGCGCTCCACAAAGAAATCTGCCATGGAGTCGAACAGCTCGCGTGCATGCGGGTCGAGCTCGGCACCTTCGATAGCGGCCTTGGCCTTGGCAGTCAGGTTGAGTGCGTAAGTGTGGGCGAAATCGACAGAGCCGGTCTGCTGGAAGATCTCCACGGCGCGTGCGAGTTGCGCGGGGTCCTCGGTGCCCGAGGAAAGGATTGCCTCGACTTCGTCGTGATAACGCTCGTCTGACAGGGCATGCACGGCGACGAGCGTGCGCTTGCCCTCTGTGATATCGGTGCGGAAGTCCTTGTTGGCGGCCTCCTTGGCGCCAATAAGGTTGAGCAGATCATCTTGGATCTGAAAGGCAAGGCCCGTGTGCAGGCCAAAGGCACGCAGCGCCTCAATCTGGTCTTCGCTGCCGCCACCGATAATGGCTCCGGCGGCAAGTGGCGTGGCTCCGCTGTAGTACGCGGTCTTGTGCGTCGCCATGTCCAGATAATCGTCGACCGAGATGTCAAAGCGCCCATCGCGGACCCAGCCCAGGTCGAGCGCCTGACCCTCGATGGTGCGAACGATCATCTCGGTGAGCTCGTGGAGCACGCGGAGCTTCACGTCTGCCTCGAGCGTGGGGTCGTCGAGAACCGTCTTGGTAACCATGGTGAGCGCTAGGTCGCCGCAGTTGATGGCAAGTCCCGTACCCTCGGTAAGGTGCATACAGGGCTTGCCGCGGCGCAGCTGGCCGTTGTCGGCGATGTCGTCATGGATAAGCGCTCCCGACTGAAAGTGCTCGATGGCCGCCGCCGCGCTTCGGGCGCTCTCAAAGCTGCCGCCTACCGCGGTGGCGGCGAGCATGCAGATGAGCGGGCGGTGGCGCTTGCCGGCATTGGCCGTAAATGCCGAGAGCGGGCCATACAGGTAGCGCTCGATATCGGCAGAGGTCGCCTGTCCGTCAAAGAACGTGGCCAGATAGTCGTTAATCTGGTCAAAATGCTGGGCTAAAAAGCTGGTAAACGGACTGGACACGGGTTCTCGCATTCTTTCTTAGGTTGCATCGTTGCGTTATGCAGACAACATATTGCCACATTAGGGCATCGAGCGCGGCGGTTGAAGACGATTGAGCCATGTTGTCGCAAATGCGGCAAGAGGCGCGGCTAGATAAGTCCAAAGTGCTCGAGCGCGGTGACGACGCCGTCGTGGTCGAAGCTGTCGGTGACGTAGTCGGCCTTTTCCTTGAGGAAGTCCGGCGCGTTGCCCATGGCGACGCCAACATCGACCGCCTCCATGAGGGCGATGTCGTTGCTTGCGTCGCCGATGCCGTACACAGTGCCGTGATCTGGCCCCAGGGCGTCAAGCACGGCCTTGATTCCGGCCCGTTTGGTGCACTCGCGAGGCGAGATTTCCGTGACCTCGAGTTCGAGCTCGTTGAGGCAGAGCAGAGGCCCAAGCTCTTCATCTTGGGCGATGCGGTTGGCGAGCGGTGTGGACATAAGAATTTTATAAGCGTTGTAGTGCTTGAGTTGCGTGACGGCGTCGCCCACGGTGCGCGCGTATCCGTACGTCTCGGGGGCATCTGCGCTCATGCGCACGACGCGATCGATGCCCTCAAAGCGAATGACCTCACCCGATTGTTCGAGATAGGGGACGAGGCGCTGTAGCAGACCGGGGTTTATGGCCGCATTTCGTACGATGCGCCCCTCGAGTTCGGCGTAGCCGCCCGCGAGACATACGATGCCCGCCCACGGCAGCTCGAGCAGCTTGGGATGGATGCAGCTGAGGGTGCGCCCCGTGCAGATAAAGGCTTTGTTGCCGTTGGCGACAAACGTGCGAATTGCCTGTGCAACCGTTTCGTTGGGATAGGGGGAAAGGTCTCGCTCGCCCTCGGGGAGCTCTTGGGCAAGTTTGGGATCTTGCCAGGCAAGCGTACCGTCGATGTCGAAGAAGCAGATATTGCCATGCTTTTTGGCGTCATCGGCGGCATGAGAAAGCGGGGTGGCAAATGCAAAACCCGGTTCGAGTCCCATAATCTGATCAAAGTGCTCTTTGACGCGGGGGACCGAGACGCCGATGATTACCTGGGCGGTCTTGCCGGTGACGATGAGGCCTTTGGCGCCCGCTGCGACAAAGGTTGCGTTGTCCGCGACGATAGAAGGGTCCGCGACTTCGACGCGCAGCCGCGTGGCGCAGTTGGTTGCGCCCACAATGTTGGAGACGCCGCCCAGAAGCGCCACAACCTGCTCGGCGAGCAGACGATCTTGTGATGCCTGGCAGTCGGAAGCGCCGACTTCTGATAAGCGCTTTTCGTCAACGTCGTTTCCCGTCAAGCGCGAGAGCGCCGTGTTGCTGGCAATGTAGTTCTCGCGTCCCGGGGTTTTAAGGTCAAAGGTCAGGATAAGACCTCGAAAGCTCAGAAAGAAGATGACGCTAAAGACGAGTCCGATTCCGAGTGCCAAAAGGTAGGAGCCGGCATGCGTCCGCATGAGCGGGATAAAGTTGAAGGCAGCCATCTCCATAAGGCCACCCGAGAAGATGCCGACGACGCCAAAGAAGTTCATGGCCATGGCAAGGCAGGAGGATAGGACGGCGTAGAGCAAAAAGAGTCCGGGATAGGTGAACATAAAGAGAAACTCGAGCGGCTCGGTGATGCCGCAGACCATCGAGGCGACGATGGCGGGCAGAAGGATGGTCTTGAGGCTGGCACGGCGTTCGGGCTTGGCCGTGGTGTAGAACGCTCCGGCGATGGCGGGAAGACCAAAGAGCTTGACCCAACCGGTGGCGGTGAAACCAGCCCAGGGCGCTAGCTCGTTGAGGGGGCGCGTGCTGTGCGAGAGGATGGGAAGCAAGTTGGTCCACGTGGCGTAGATGCCATCGGTAATAACCAAATTGTCGTAGTAGATTGGCATGTAGAGCAGGTGATGCAGCCCCACGGGCTCGAGTGCTCGCTCTAAAAACACGAAGGCGCCCACGCCGAAGGGACCGACGCCCGTAAGTGCATGGCGCAGTGTTTCGGTCATTGCGTATACGATGGGCACGATGGCGGCCGAGATAGCGGCAAGGGCGAATACGGCAAAAAAGCTAATGAGGTAGACCAACGAGGAACCCGAGAAAGTACCGAGCCAATCGGGAACCTTGGCATCGTAGAAGCGGTCATGGATGGCGACGACGGTGGCCGATACCGCCAGCGGGCCGATAATGCCGGTGTCGAGCGTCTTGATGCCGTCGATGACGGTGATGCCGCTGGCGGAGGTCAAAGACGACGGGTACTTAAGTCCAAGGTTGTCGCCGCTCAGCTTAATGATCTCGCTCAAAAAGAAGCAATAGGCAAAATAGGCCACGAGTGCCTCGAAGCAGCAGCGCGCCGGTTGCTTTTGGGCAAGGCCGATGGGCAGAGCTACGGCAAAAAGCAGTGGGAGGCGTTTAAAGACCGTCCACGAGCCGCGCTGGATGATAGCCCAAAAAACATACCAAGGGGTTCCGTATACGGCGAGGTCGCCGACGATGTCCGCAGACGTTGCGAGGGCGGAGACGCCGACCATAAGGCCCGATATGGAAAACAGCATGGCGGGCGCGAACATTGCCCCGCCAAAGCGTTGGATTTTCTGCAGCATAATATGCCTTCCGGATGCAACATGCTGTGCGAGCAAGAACGTTTAAACAATGAACTCATTGTAGAGGACTGGCTGCTTGCCGCATTGACGGTTTTGATTCGGTCCGATTTGGGTGCCGGGGGAACCGTCGACGGTAAATAATCCGTGCTTTGCCGATAGACGGTTTAAACAACCCCAAGAAATGCTATCGTGCCTAGCCATACATATTCATTAGAGGTGAAGCCATGCCAAAAGCGATTTACGAAGGAATCTACCGCGAGATCCGTTCGCGCATCATTAACGGGACCTATGCGTTTCAGGAGATGCTGCCAACCGAAGCCGAGCTGACCGCAGAGTTCGACTGCACGCGCAATACCGTCCGCCGCGCATTGAGCATGCTGGCCGACGAGATGTTTGTGCAGCCCATACACGGCAAGGGCGTACGCGTTATTTGGCTCAAGGGCGAAACCGACATGCTGGGCGCGCTCGAGGAAGTCGAGTCGTTTGGCGAATTTGCAAAGCGCAACAATGCCGTTGCATCGACGGACGTTAAGTCCTTTGAACATCTGGTCTGCACCGAGCAGCTCTCTCGTCGCCTGGGCTTTAAGGTGGGCGAGGAGCTGATTCGCGTAGTGCGTGTCCGAAGCCTCAACGGCAGCGCGCGCCAAGTGGACCATGGCTACTTTTTGGAGTCGATCGCCAAGGGTCTGACCCCCGAGATCGCGGCAGAATCTATCTACGACTATCTGGAGCACAAGCGCGGCATCAAAGTGATGGCAAGTCGCCGTACGGTGAGTGTCGAGCTCGCCAACGATGAAGACTGCAGCTATCTTGACCTCGGCAAATACAACTGCGTCGCCGTCATGGAGAGTCAGTCGTACACTTCGGACGGCATCTTGTTCGAGGTGACGCATGCTCGCACACACCCCGAGATCTTCCATTACCGCATCAATTCCAAGCGATAGGTAACAGACGCATAAGCTTGCGTTTCGATATGAAGCGCCCCATGCGGTCGATGGGATATCGGCCGTACTGGGCGCTTTAATTGTTTAGACAATATTTGTCAAGTACGAATGTATCAAGAACCGTTCACCGAAGTATTTCTACCGCTCTAGTAATACTTGTTCAAACAACTGTCCAAATAGCGTATTGTACAAATCAGAAAAAGGGGCAAAGTCCCCGAGCCAATCTCCGAAGGTGGCGGCAAAGGGTGCCGCCACGGTGTGAAAGGGTGGATTGTAATGAAGAACGAAATGAGCAGAAGGCAGTTCCTGGGCTTCGCTGGCTCCGCGGCCACGGTCTTTGGCCTGGGTCTCGTGGGCTGCGGTGGCTCCGCCGGCTCCGGCTCCTCTGCTTCTGGTGACGCTGCCGAGGTCTACTTCCTCCAATTCAAGCCCGAGGTCGACAAGGAGTGGAAGGAGATCGCCAAGGCGTACAAGGAGGAGAAGGGCGTCGAGGTCAAGATCGTGACCGCCGCCTCCAACACCTACGAGGAGAAGCTTAAGTCCGAGATGTCCAAGAGCTCCGCTCCGACCTTGTTCCAGGTCAACGGCCCCACCGGTCTTAAGAACTGGAAGGACTACTGCGCCGACCTGTCCGATACCAAGGTCCGCGGTGAGCTCGTCGACGACTCCCTGGCTCTGCAGTCCGACGGCAAGGATCTAGGTATCGACTGGGTCCAGGAGAGCTACGGCATCATCTACAACAAGCAGCTGCTCGAGAAGGCTGGCTACAAGGCCGAGGACATCAACTCCTTTGACAAGCTGAAGGCTTGCGCCGATGACATTCAGGCCCGCAAGGACGAGCTTGGCGTTGACGGTGCCTTCACTTCCGCCGGCATGGATGACTCCTCCAGCTGGCGCTACACCACCCACCTCGCCAACCTCCCGCTCTACTACGAGTTCGAGAAGGAGCACAACCAGGAGGATGACGAGATTAAGGGCGAGTATCTCGACAACTTTAAGCAGATCTTCGACCTGTACATCACCGACTCCACCTGCGATCCTTCGCAGCTTGCCTCCAAGACCGGCGACGACGCCTCCAACGAGTTCGCAACCGGCAAGGCCGTCTTCTATCAGAACGGCTCTTGGGCCTACGCCGACCTCATCAAGGCCGGTATGACCGACGATCAGATTGGCATGATGCCCATCTACATCGGTGTCGACGGCGAGGAGAACCAGGGCCTGTGCTCCGGCGGCGAGAACTACTGGTGCGTGAGCTCCCAGGCTTCCGAGGATGCCCAGAAGGCTACCGAGGACTTCATGTATTGGTGCGTCACTTCTGACACTGCCACCAGCATCATCGCTGACAAGATGGGTCTGACTGCCCCGTTCAAGAGCGCCAAGGACACCACCAACGTCTTCTCGCAGCAGGCTGTTGCCATGGCTAAGGACGGCAAGAAGACCGTCGCTTGGGACTTCGTTTACATCCCCTCTGAGGAGTGGAAGAAGAACCTCAAGCAGGCTCTGATTGCCTATGCTGCCGATAACACCAAGTGGGACGGCGTCAAGAACGCCTTCGTCGATGGCTGGAAGACCGAGAAGGCTGCTTCCGAGTAAGCAGTTGCTGCCCAAGCTATCTGATTGGCGACAGGGGGCGGGCAGACGTCGGTTTGCCCGCCCCCTGCATATTGAAAGGACCCTTCTATGGGCAAAGCACTCAAGCGCTGGTGGCCGCTCTTTATGCTGCCCACGTGCCTGGCGTTTATGATCGGGTTCGTGATCCCCTTTATCCAGGGTTTCTATCTCTCGTTCTGCCAGTTTATTACCATTAACAACACGCACTTCGTCGGTATCGAGAACTACGTGCGTGCACTGTCCGATCCGCAGTTTGCCACGTCGTTCTTCTTTACGGTGGCGTTTGCTTTCCTGTCGACGGTGCTCATCAACGTGATCGCCCTCGCCATCGCGCAGGCGCTCACCCGCAAGGCGCTCAAGGGCACCAACATCTTCCGTACGATCTTCTTCATGCCTAACCTGATCGGCGGCATCGTGCTGGGCTACATTTGGCAGATTCTGATCAACTGCCTGCTCTCCAACATCGGTGCCGACCTTATCGCCCTTAACTCTGCTGCTGGCTTCTGGGGCCTTATCATCCTGACCCTGTGGCAGCAGGTCGGCTACATGATGATCATCTACATCGCCGGTCTGCAGTCCATTCCGTCCGACTACATCGAGGCCGCCAAGGTCGACGGCGCTACGGCATGGCAGACGTTTTGGAAGGTTAAGATCCCCAACCTGATGCCGACGATCACCATCTGCCTGTTCCTGTCCATCACCAACGGCTTTAAACTGTTCGACCAGAACCTCGCCCTTACCGGTGGCGCCCCGGCGCACTCCACCGAGATGCTCGCCCTGAACATCTACAACACGTTCTATTCGCGTGCTGGCATCGCATGGCAGGGCATCGGTCAGGCCAAGGCGGTTATCTTCTGCATCCTGGTCGTCGCTATTTCCATGATCCAGCTTAAGGCCACGAGGTCCAAGGAGGTGCAGCAGTAATGAAACGCGATAAGGCTATCAACCGTGCGCTCTCGATTTTCTTTACGATCCTGTCGCTCGCATGGATTTACCCCGTGTTCATGATTGCGCTCAATTCCTTTAAGAAAGGGACCGCAATCAGCACCACCACGGCATTCGATCTGCTCACGCCCGAGACGTTCAACGGCCTTGCAAACTACGTGCACGCCCTTAACGAGCAGGGCTTTGCCTCGGCGTTTATGTACTCGCTCATCATCACGGTCACGTCGGTCGTGCTGATCTTGGTGTGCTGCTCCATGTGCGCTTGGTATGTGGTGCGTGTCAACAGCAAGATCTCGAACTTCTTCTATTACCTGTTCGTGTTCTCGATGGTCGTACCGTTCCAGATGCTCATGTTCACGCTGTCCAATTTGGCGGACCGCATCGGCTTCAACACGCCGTTCAACATCTGCTTTATTTACCTTGGATTTGGCGCGGGCCTGGCGGTCTTTATGTTCGCCGGCTTTGTTAAGAACATCCCGCTCGAGATCGAGGAGGCGGCCATGATCGACGGCTGCAACCCGGTCCAGGTGTTCTTTAAGATCGTCCTTCCCATCATGAAGCCCACCTATCTTTCGGTCGGCATTCTCGAGACCATGTGGGTCTGGAACGACTATCTGCTGCCCTACCTCACCCTCGACTCCACCAAGTACAAGACCATTCCTATTTTGATCCAGTACTTCCGCGGCGGCTACGGTCACGTCGAGCTCGGCCCCATGATGGCCTGCATCATGATGGTCGTTGTCCCCATCGTCCTCATGTACATCCTCTGCCAGAAGTACATCATCGACGGCGTGGTGGCAGGTGCCGTCAAGGGCTGATGCCGTAACTGTTTTGCAAGTTTCTGCGGCGCCCCTCAGCGTGGCGCCGCGTATCGAAAGGTAGAGACATGGCCGAGATCGTTCTCAAACATGTTCAGAAGGTGTATCCCAACAACGAGTCCAAAAAGAAGGGCTTCTTTGGCAAAAAGAAGAAGACCGAGGAGAAGAAGCACAACCTCAAGGTTACCGAGGATGGCGTGCTCGCTGTAGAGGACTTCAACCTCACTGTTCACGACCAGGAGTTTATCGTCCTCGTTGGTCCCTCTGGCTGCGGTAAGTCCACGACGATGCGCATGGTTGCCGGCCTGGAGGACATTACCTCGGGCGACGTGCTCATCGACGGCAAGCGCGTCAACGACGTGGCACCCAAGGACCGTGACATTGCCATGGTGTTCCAGAGCTACGCTCTGTACCCCAACATGACGGTGTACGAGAACATGGCGTTTACGCTTGAGCTCAAGAAGGTCCCCAAAGACGAGATTGACCGCAAGGTTCGCTCCGCTGCCGAGATTTTGGGTATCACCGAGTACCTCGACCGTAAGCCTAAGGCGCTTTCGGGCGGCCAGCGTCAGCGCGTTGCCATCGGCCGCGCCATCGTGCGTGACCCCAAGGTATTCCTGATGGACGAGCCGCTGTCCAACCTGGACGCCAAGCTTCGTAACCAGATGCGTGCCGAGCTCATTAAGCTTCGCCACGAGATCAAAGGTACATTCATCTATGTTACCCACGACCAGACCGAGGCTATGACCCTCGGCGACCGCATCGTGGTCATGAAGGACGGCGTTGTTCAGCAGATCGCCACGCCGCAGGAGGTCTTCAACCATCCCGCGAACATCTTTGTCGCCGGCTTCATCGGCGTGCCGCAGATGAACTTCTTCGATGCCCAGCTGGTGCGCTCGGGCGAGGGCTTTACCGTCAAGACCGACGACATGAATGTCGCGCTGGCCCCCGAGACCTGCGCTCAGCTTGCGCTTAACTGGGACGGCGGGGACATGAAGGAGATCACGGCCGGCGTGCGTCCCGAGCAGATTCTGCTTGCCGACAAGGGCGAGGAGGGTGCGCTTCAGGGCACCATCGAGGTCACCGAGCTCATGGGTTCGACCGAGCACGTTCATGTGACGTCTCCCGACGGCCAGTTTGTCCTGATCATCCCTGTCGTCGACCTCGAGGCCAGGGGTTCGCTCAAGGCCGGCGACCCCATCTGGTTCAAGTTCGAGAAGAATGCGACCCACCTCTTCGATAAGGTCTCTGGCAAGAACCTTATCTAGGCCCGATTCAATCAGGCCCTCCTTTTGGGCGACTGCGGTTTTGCCATCCTTTTGCCGTAGTCACATATAAGGCTCCCCTCTCGTCCGCTGAGCGAGAGGGGAGCCTTTCTTTGTGATGGGGCCGTTCATCTGTCAGTTTGTCTTGATCTGTAACAGGTAGGGCCGATTCCGGACGTTAGATGTTACAGATCGAGACGGTTCCACTGAGCTAACCATTTCATCTAAATCTGTAACACCAGAGGCGAATTTCAGCTGCTAGATGTTACAGATTGAGATATTGCTGCAGGACGATTCCGTTTGTCTCAATCTGTAACATCTGGAAGGTCAATCAGGGTCTAACTGTTACAGGTTGAGACAAACCCCCGTGGGAGGTCCGGTATGTCTTGATCTGTAACAGGAAGAGCCAATTTTGGATGCCAGATGTTACAGATCGAGACAGTTCATCGGGACAATTCTGCTTGTCTTGATCTGTAACAGATAGACCCAGTTTTGCCGTCTAGGTGTTACAGGCCGAGATTATTTGGTCGAGACAAATCACAGGCCGGCGTATCGGCACAAAAAACGGAGCCGTGTTGCCACGACTCCGCTTTCAAGAGGATGGGTAAAGGAAACGAAATTAGCTCAGGTGCCAAATCTCGTCGTTGTACTGGGAGATCGTGCGGTCGGACGAGAAGGTGCCGGCGTTGGCGATGTTGATTAGCGCCTTGCGCATCCAGGTGTCCCGGTCCTCGTAGTCTGTTAGCACGCGCTCCTTGGTCTGGATGTACTCCTCAATGTCGAGCAGGGCCATAAACCAGTCCTTGCCCTTAATGTCGTCGTGCAGACGCTGCAAACGCTCGGCATTGCCCGTTGCCATAAAGGCGGGGTTGGTGATAAAGTCCACCAGCAGCTTAATACCGGGCTTGCGGTAGAGCGCGCCGGCGTTATAGCTGCCGTCGGCGTAGAGCTGCTCGACCTGTTTGGACGAGGCGCCAAAGGTGTAGATGTTCTCGTCGCCCACGAGTTCGGCGATCTCGACATTGGCGCCGTCGAGCGTGCACAGGGTCAAAGCACCGTTGAGCATGAACTTCATGTTGGAGGTGCCGCTCGCCTCCTTGGAGGCCAGGCTGATCTGCTCGGAGATGTCGGCGGCGGGAATCACGCGCTCGGCAGCGGTGACGTTATAGTTCTCGATCATGACAACTTGCAGGTAGGGAGCCACGTCGGGATCGTTTGCGATCCACTGTGACAACGTCAGGATCAGATGGATGATGTCCTGGGCGATAGTGTAGGCAGGTGCCGCCTTGCCGCCAAAGATGATGGTGACGGGGTGCTTAGGTCTATTGCCGTTCTTGATGTCGAGGTACTTCCAGATGATGTAGAGCGCGAGCATCTGCTGGCGCTTGTACTCGTGGATACGCTTGACCTGAACATCGATGATCGCGTTGGAGGGAATGGTCACGCCCTGCTCGAGCGCCATGAACTGGCGCATGATGGCCTTGGCCTTGACCTTGGTGGCGGCCAGGCGCTCAAGAACATCCTTGTCGTCAGCGAATTCGGCGAGCTTGCTCAGGTCGCCGGTGCTGCGCCAATCGGTACCGATTACATCGTCGAGCAGGCTGGCAAGTGCGGGGTTGGCTCCCTGGATCCAGCGGCGGAAGGTGATGCCGTTGGTCTTGTTGGAGAACTTTTCGGGATAGATCTCGTAGAACGGGTGAAGCTCGGTGTTCTCCAGGATCTTGGTGTGGAGTGCGGCGACGCCATTGATGGAGAAGCCAAAGTGAATGTCCATGTGGGCCATGTGGACGGTGCCGTACTCGTCGATGATGGCGACGCGCGGGTCGCCATGCTCGGCCTTGGCAATCTCATCGAGTTTGACGATGATGTCGGCGATGGCGGGGGAGACCTTCTGCAGGCTGGCGAGCGGCCATTTCTCGAGCGCCTCGGCAAGGATCGTGTGGTTGGTGTAGGCGACCATGGAGCGTACGATGGTAACGGCTTCGTCAAACTCGATGTCGTGCTCGGTGGTGAGTAGGCGGATGAGCTCGGGAATAACCATGGTGGGGTGCGTGTCGTTGATCTGAACCACGGCGTAGTCGGCCAGATCGTGCAGGTTGCTGCCACGCTCTACGGCCTCGTCGATCAGGAGCTGGGCGGCATTGCTCACCATGAAGTATTCCTGGTAGATGCGAAGCAGGCGGCCCTGCTCATCGGAATCATCCGGATAGAGGAACAGGGTGAGGTTCTTGGCGATCTCGGTCTTGTCGAAGTCGATGGAGCTGCCGGGTACCAGGCCGTCGTCGACACTTGCCAGGTCAAACAGGCGCAGGCGGTTCTTGGTGGGCTGGCCATAACCGGGCACATCGATGTTGACGAGCTTGGAAGTAACGGCAAAATCACCGAACTCAACGGTGTAGGAGCGGTCGTCATCGATCAGGATGTCCTGCTCGCCGAGCCACTCGTCGGGGACGGCCTTCTGCTGGTTGTCGGCAAAGCGCTGGCGGAACAGGCCGTAATGGTAGTTGAGGCCCACGCCGTCACCGGTAAGGCCCAGCGTGGCAATGGAATCCAGGAAGCATGCGGCCAGGCGACCCAAGCCGCCGTTGCCGAGCGAAGGCTCGACCTCGAACTCCTCGATCTTGTTGAGGTCGTGGCCGGCAGCGACGAGCTGGTCCTTAACCTCGTCATAGATGCCGAGGTCGATCATATTGTTGATGAGCAGCTTGCCGATCAAAAACTCGGCAGAGATGTAGTAGAGCTTTTTCTTGCCGTTGTTGAGCGGACAGGCGGCAGAGCGCTCCTGCACGAGCTTGACCAGCAGCTTATAAATACGACGGTCATCGAGCTGCTCGAGCGAGGTGCCAAAGGACTGCTCGGCGAGTTCTGCGAGGCTTATACGGGGCATGTTTCCTCCTGTGGTGAGTCGACTACATGTCAGAAATTCAAAAGAAGCCCGCGCGAGGGATTGGGATGGCCTCGCGCGGGAAAAGCGGTCGCGTCCACACGGTGGGGTGGGGTCGGGCGCGGTGGCTCCTATTGGGGAAGCTCGATTTCGGCTTCCGACGGGATACGGAAGTAGGTCTCGGTCCAGTCGGTGAGCTTGCGCTCGAGTTCGCGGGTGATGGCGCCATCAAGCATGCGCCACGTCCAGTTACCGCCCAGGGTGGCGGGGGTGTTAATGCGCGCCTCGTTGCCCAGATTGAGCAGGTCCTGCATGGTGTAGATACAGGTATCGCTCACGCTGGCGGCGATGGTGCGGTTGAGCGCGTCGGCCATGGACTCGCCTGCCTGCTGGTGGGTATACAGGGCCGCCTGCTCGCGCTGACGCGGGGTGGCCGTTCCCTCATACCAGCCGCGTGCCGTTTCGTTGTCATGCGTTCCGACGTAGGCGACGGTGTTGGCAATGTAGTTGTGCGGCAGGTAGTACGAGTTGGTGCCTTCAAAAGCGAACTGCAGAATCTTCATGCCGGGGAAGCCCGTGGTGTCGCGCATGTCGATGACGCCGGGGGTAAGAAAGCCCAGGTCTTCGGCAATGATGGGAAGCGTGCCGAGCTTTTCCTCGAGCACCTTGAAGAGCTTGAGGCCGGGTCCCTGCGTCCATGAACCATATGACGAATCGGGAGAGGAGAACGGCACCTCCCAAAAGGCTTCAAAGCCGCGGAAGTGGTCCAGACGGATGATATCGTACATGTCGAGGGCAGCACGGACGCGGTCCTCCCACCAGGAGAAGCCGTCTGCTTCCATGGCATCCCAGTCATAGATGGGGTTGCCCCAGTACTGGCCGGTGGCCGAGAACTGATCAGGCGGCGTTCCCGCGACGCTGACGGGATTGCCGGCGGCGTCGATCTTAAAGAGCTCGGGCGTGGCCCACATCTCGACGGAGTCGCGCGAGACGTAGATGGGCAGGTCGCCGATGATCAGGATGTCGTGCTCGTTGGCATAGGCCTTGAGGCGGCTCCACTGGCGATCGAAGAAATACTGCGTCATCTGGTGGTAGAGCATGCGCTCGGGATGGGTGGCGCAGACCTTGGCGGATGCCTCGCCGCGGCGGCGGAGCTCCTCGGGCCACTCCCAAAAGGCTTTGAGTCCGCACTCCTCCTTCACGGTCATAAACTCGCAGTAGGGAATGAGCCAGTCCTCGTTTGCCTGGATAAAGTCGTCGAAATCGGCCGGCTTGTCGGCAGCAAAGCGCTCAGCGGCTCGATCGAGAATCTGACGGCGGCCAACAAAGATGGCACCGTAGTCGACGTTGCTGGGGTCGGAACCAAGGAAGACGCCGTCGATGTCACGCTGCTCCAGATAGCCGGCTTCGATAAGCTCGGCAAAGTCGATCAAGTTGGGGTTGCCTGCGCGGGCCGAGAACGACTGATAGGGCGAATCGCCATAGCTGGTCGTCGTAAGGGGCAGGATTTGCCAGTAATGTTGTTTGCACGAGGCGAGAAAATCGACGAAGTCGTAGGCATTCCAGCCAAAGCCGCCGATTCCGTATGGTCCGGGCAGAGATGAGACGGGCATGAGGACGCCGCTTGCACGCTCCATGAATGCGCTCACCAACCTTCTTGTTGTGGGGTCGGCCTGCCGATGGGTCTGCAGTCCGCCTCCGATGTTCTGATTCGATACACCTATTGTATACATGTTGTTTAAACATGTATAGGCAAGATAAAAAAGTTGGTCGATTTTCGGCGAATGGTTACATGCCATGAAAAAAGCCCCGGTCTCACATCGTGAGATCGGGGCAAGAACGGTATGTAGGTTTTTGCTACTCGGCGTCGGCGAAGCCGTTGGGGTTGTGGCTCTGCCAGTTCCAGCTGTCGCGGCACATGTCCGCGATGTCGTACTGTGCCTTCCAACCCATCATGCGCTCGGCCTTGGAAGCGTCGCACCAGTTGGCGGCGATGTCGCCGGCGCGGCGCTCGCGAATCACGTAGGGCAGCTCTTTGCCGCAGGCCTTGGAGAAGGCGGCGACAACCTCGAGCACCGAGGTGCCGGTGCCGGTGCCCAGGTTAAAGATCTCGACGCCGGTCTTGCCGTTCATCCAGTTGAGAGCGGCCACATGGCCCGATGCCAGGTCGCACACATGGATGTAATCGCGCACGCCGGTGCCGTCGGGGGTGGGGTAGTCGTTGCCAAAGACCTGAACGGCCTCGAGCTTGCCCACGGCAACCTGCGCGACATAAGGCACCAGGTTGTTGGGGATGCCCTTGGGGTCCTCGCCGATCAGGCCCGACGGATGGGCGCCGATGGGATTGAAGTAGCGGAGCAGCACAACGTCCCACTCGGGATCGGCGGTGTGAACGTCCATAAGGATCTGCTCAATCATCCACTTGGTCCAGCCATAGGGGTTGGTCGCAGGCTTCTTGGGGTCTTCCTCGGTGACGGGCGGGTTATCCGGATCGCCGTAGACGGTCGAGGAGCTCGAGAAGATGATGGACTTGCAGCCATGGTTGCGCATAACGTCGACGAGCACCAGGGTGTTCTCGATGTTGTTGTGGTAGTACTCGACGGGCTTGCTCACCGACTCGCCGACGGCCTTAAAGCCGGCGAAGTGGATGACGCGGTCGATCTGATGAGTATCGAAGATCTTGTTCATGGCATCGCGGTCGAGCACGTTGGCCTCGTAGAAGGTGAGGTTCTTGGCGGCCTTGTCGCCCACGATGGTCTTGACACGGTCGACGGCGACGGCGCTGGAGTTGGAGAGGTCGTCGACGATGACGACCTGGTAGCCACCCTCGAGCAGCTGAACGACGGTGTGCGAGCCGATAAAGCCGGCGCCACCGGTTACGAGGACGCAGGTGTCTTTGGGGTCGAGTGCTTTGGACATGTAGTCTCCTATCGAATCAGGAACACTTCCTGAGGGAGTATAGCGCAGGCAGGGGCACCCAAAACGTGCAGGGCAGGAAAAGCAGACGAACATGCTAACGTACTCATGGAAATGTTTGGCGTGGGCATAACCTTGACTTTGACGTTTGCATACGAGCCGCCGACCATGCGGTTTGCTGCCGTTCGTGGAAATCGTTGGGACGAGCGCGATGTACGCTAATATGTATGAGTTGAGCGACATATAAATAAACATGTAACGGAGTAGATATGTCACCAAACAGCGATTCCATCCTTTCCCAGGAGCTTTCGCGTCGCACTGCCCTCAAGGCCTTGTTCGGCGCCGCTTCTGCAGCCGTTCTTTTTGGTCTGCCCGCTCGCGCCCATGCTGCGGAGGCCACCAAGGAAACCACCGACAAGCTCAATGCGGCCCAGGCTCAGCTTGACGAGGTCCAGGCCCAGCTCGACAGCATCGCAAATGAATACGCGGCGCTGGCCAACAAGAACGCCCAGACTCTCAACGATATCGAGAGCGTACAGGGCCAGATTGACAGCACGCAGGCGCAGATTGACGAAAAGAAGGCCGAGCTCAAAAAGAAGCGCGGCGATCTTTCCGATCGCGTTTCCGCCAACTATAAGTCGGGCGGCACCAACATCCTGTCGCTGCTGCTCGCCTCGGGCTCGTTTGAGGAGCTCGTCGCCAATGCGCACTATGTTGAGAAGATCAACAAGAGCGACCGCGACGCCATCGAGGATATCCAGACCATCCAGAAAGAGCTCGATACACAGAAGTCCGAGCTCGAGTCGCAAAAAGCCGACTTGGAGAAGCTCAAGGACCAGCAGACTGCCCAGATGCAGGACATGCAGGCCAAGCAGCAAGAGGTCCAGACGGTTCTGAACGGCCTCTCCGACGATGTCAAGGAGCTCATGGCTCAGCGCGATTCCGAGATTCTCGCTGCCGCCCAGGCTGAGGAGGCTGCCAAGAAGGCTGCCGCTGCTGCGGCTGCCGCAAACAAGAACAATTCCTACTCGGGTGGTTCAAACTCGGGTGGCGGATCGTATGCGCCCGGAAATCCGCAACAGAATGCCGGCTCGGGCAAGCAGCAGGCTGTCGTCAACGCATGCTACTCCACGCCTTCGCCTGGCCTAAACTGGTGCGCCGCCTGGGTCACCAACGTCTTCCGCAACGCCGGCGTGGGCTACTTTGGCGGCAACGCGTGCGACATGTTTAACGCCTGGTGCTACAGCTCCGATCGTTCGGCGCTGCAGGTGGGCATGATCGTGGCCGACTCGTCGCACAGTGGCACCGGTATGCCGGGTCTGCTGTACGGACACGTGGGCATCTATGTTGGCGGCGGCATCGTTATGAGTAACGAGGGCGCCATCACGTCGAGGTCGCTTGACTCGTTCATTAGCTTTTACGGCACTGGCTCTGGTGTGCGCTGGGGCTGGCTTGGCGGTATTGCGCTGTCGTAGCTGCGGCTTGGTCCGGGACAGTCCGAGAGGCATAAGGTTGCCTGCTCGGGCAGTCCTGCGCAAGACGAAGGCCACATTAAGTGGCCTTCTTTGCGTGCGGAACTCGCGATCAACCTTATGCCTCGCCCGCAGCCCCGGACCTTCCGGGCTCAAGGCGCGACACACCGGACTGGTTGTCTGAATTAAAGAAAGTGAAGGCCCCTTTTGGGGCCTTCTTTTTATAAAAATTCGCCTACTCGGTGGACTTCGGGTTCTAGGTCTACGCCGAATTGGTCTTTGACGGTTGCTTGGATGTGGCGGATGAGTTCGTCGACGTCGGCGGCGGTGGCGTGGTCGGCGTTGACGATGAAGCCGCAGTGTTTTTCGCTCACCTGGGCGCCGCCGACGGAATGGCCGCGCAGGCCGGCATCCATGATGAGCTTACCGGCAAAGTGGCCCTCGGGGCGCTTGAAAGTGGAGCCGGCACTCGGCATGTCGAGCGGCTGCTTGTCCTCGCGGCGTTGGCGGTAGTCGTCCATGTCGGCCTTGATCATCGCGGCGTTACCCGGGGCGAGATTGAAGGTGGCCGAAAGCACGATGAAGCCGTCGTCGGCGATGCGGCTCTTGCGATAGCCCAGATTGAGCTCGTCGACATCGAACTCGATGATGCTGCCGCTACCGCGGGTGCCGTCGTCGAGCATGCGGGCGGGCTTGTAGACGCGTACAGACTCCAGCACGTCGGCCATGCAGGCACCGTAGGCGCCGGCGTTCATGTAGCAGGCGCCGCCGACCGATCCGGGGATGCCCGAGATGGGCTCCATGCCGGTGAGGCAGGCCTCGGCTGCCGCGGCCGCAACATCCGAAAGCAGCGCACCGGCTGCTGCCGTAACGTGCGTGCCGTCGACGGTAATGTCGGAGAGGCCCTCGCCTAGCGCTACGACGACGCCGCGTATGCCCTTGTCGCCGACGAGTAGGTCGGAGCCGTTGCCCATGATGGTGAGTGGCAGATCGCAGCGATAGCAGGTATCGAGCGTGGCGACGAGGCCCTGCTCGGTGTCGGGCGTGACAAAGACGTCGGCCGGGCCGCCAATCTTAAACGTGGTGTGCTCGCGCATGGGCTCGCTCATCAACACGTTGTCCTCGCCGGCAACGCCAGCGAGCGCGCACAGCAGGTCCTCGTTAAAAAAGTCGTTCTCGTGCATCCGAATATCCGCCTTTTGGTGGTCGTTGTCATCAATCGATTGCAATATACCCCACCTGGACGTATTTGGTGCGCTGGCGGCGATAAAACAGCCGTCTACCGGATTGGTAAAGTGTTTATCATCGAGGTAGAGGGGCAGTCGCTATACTTTCAAGAGATTGCGCGTAAACCCGGAAGGAGCGAGATGGCCAACAAAGTCACCCTCAAGCAGATCGCCCAGGAGGTGGGGCTTTCCCCCTCGTCGGTCTCGCTTGTTCTCAACAATCGGCCTTGTCGCATCTCGGAAGAAAACCGCAAGCTCATCAAGGAGGTCGCGGCGCGCAACCACTATGTTCCCAACCAGATTGCGCGCAGCCTGGTCATGCGCGAGTCACGCACCCTGGGCCTTATCGTCCCCAACATCGAGAGCCGATTTTTTGCCTCACTTGCCGGTAGCTTGGAAAAGCGCTGCCGCGAGGACGGCTATGCGCTCTTTATTACCAGCTCGGGCGGAAGCGCCGACGACGACCTGGAACTGCTGCGCCAGCTGGTGACGCGCGGCGTCGATGGTGTCTTCCTGGTGGTAGGCGACGAGTTCTCGGACGACCGTGCCCTGCGCGAAGAGGTCAGCCATCTACCCATCCCTGCCGTGATGGTCGACCGCGCCATTGAGGGGCTCGAGTGCGACAAGGTGATGTTCGACCACGAGATGGGTGGCTATATGGCTACCCGCTATCTGATCGAGCAGGGCCACCGTCGCATTGCCTGCTTGGTTAATGCGCGTCGTTCCAATACGGGTCGCAAACGACTTGCCGGCTATGAGCGCGCGCTGCGCGAGGTTGGCCTGCCTATCGACGCGCGTTTGGAGTTTGAGAGCGAGTACTACATTCCGAGCGCCTACGAGGCCTCGGAGGCGGTGCTCGCAACCGACGCCACTGCCGTATTCGCGAGCTCGGACAACATTGCCCTCGGTTTGCTCAAGCGTTTGCACGAGATGGGGAAGAGCATCCCAGGCGATATTTCGGTGGTGAGCTATGACAACTCGGCGGCCGACGTTCTCTTTGAGCCGGCGCTGACCGCCATTGAGCAGGATCCTGGTGTCCTCGCGGAACATGCTTTTGGCTGCATGTCCAAGCGTCTTGCCGGTAGGGGCGGTAGGCGTGCCGAAGAGGTCGTCCTGGAGCCGGCGCTTATCGTTAAGGGCAGCGTGCTCGAGCTTACTAAACATAACTAAACACGTTTATCAATTTGCAGAGACCGAATGTGGAGCACCTGTGGCAGACAATGCCGCAGGTGAATGTCGCGTTTTGTTGATCGATGTGATTGATAAGGGTGATAAAACGTTTTTTCACCCTGATAAAACGTTTTAGCAAATATACTAGTCCCAAGGAATGGTTGCCGTATTGGAGGGCGACCGCACAGCGGAGGGACATAAACAATGGCTAAAACACTGGGGACGCCGTGGAAAAAGCTGGGCCACGAGGTGCCGGCTTCCGAGCTCGAGGGCGTCGACCTGTATTGGCGTGCATCGAATTATCTGTCCGTCGGTCAGATCTACCTTCGCTCTAACCCGCTCATGCGCCCCGACTTTGTCGATGAGAAAACCGGCGAGGTGCGCGACTTTGGTCGCCCGGACGTTAAGCACCGCCTGGTCGGTCACTGGGGCACCACGCCCGGCATTAACTTCCTGTTCGGTCATGTCAACCGCCTCATCGCCGATCACAACCAGAACGCGATCTTCTTGATGGGCCCGGGTCACGGTGGTCCCGCTGGCACCGCCCAGTCGTTGCTCGATGGTACCTACCGCGAGATTCGCCCCGACATTACCAATGACGAGGCCGGCCTGCAGAAGTTCTTCCGCCAGTTTTCCTACCCCGGCGGTATTCCGAGCCATTTTGCGCCCGAGACGCCTGGCTCCATCCACGAGGGCGGCGAGCTCGGCTACACGCTCAGCCACGCCTACGGTGCCGTCATGGATAACCCGAGCCTGCTGGCCGTGGCTGTGGTGGGCGACGGCGAGTCCGAGACCGGTCCGCTCGCGACCTCTTGGCAGTCTAATAAGCTCGTGAACCCGGCAACCGATGGTATCGTCCTGCCGATCCTGCACCTCAACGGCTACAAGATCGCCAACCCCACCATTCTTGCCCGCGTGTCCGACGAGGAGCTCACCAAGTTCTTTGAGGGCATGGGCTATAAGCCGCATTTCTTTGTCGCCGGCTTTGACGAGGAGAGCCATGCGAGCATTCATGCGCGTTTCGCCGCCCTGTTCGAGCAGGTCTTCGATGAGATCTGCGACATCAAGGCCACCGCTATGGCTCAGGCCACTGCGGGCGAGACCGTGGTTCGTCCGGCCTATCCCATGATCGTGTTCCGTACGCCCAAGGGTTGGACCTGCCCCAAGCAGATTGATGGCAAGAAGACCGAGGACTCCTGGCGCGCCCATCAGGTGCCGCTGGCGAGTGCCAAGGACACCCACGAGCATTTCCGCGTGCTGCGCGAGTGGCTGCGCTCCTACAAGCCCGAGGAGCTCTTTACGCCCGAGGGCCAGGTGCGCCCCGAGGTGACGGCCTTTATGCCGACCGGCGAGCTGCGTATCGGCGCCAATCCCAACGCGAACGGCGGCAAGGTACGCCGCGAGCTCGAGCTTCCCGATATTCACGCTCACGAGATCCCCGTCGCAAGTAAGGGCCACGGCTGGGGCTCCACCGAGGCCGCCCGCGTCTTTGGTGAGTACACTGCCGATGTTCTGGCCAAGAACATGGATGATTTTCGCATCTTCGGTCCCGACGAGACCGCGTCCAACCGCCTGCAGGCTGCCTATAAGGTGACCAAGAAGCAGTGGGATGCCGGTTTCTACGAGGACGATGCCAACGACGAGCTGCTGGCCGGTTCCGGTAAGGTTGTCGAGCAGTTGTCCGAGCACCAGTGCGAGGGCTTCCTCGAGGCCTACGTGCTCACCGGCCGCTCCGGTGTGTGGAGCTCCTACGAGAGCTTTGTCCACGTGGTCGATTCCATGGTCAACCAGCACTGCAAATGGCTCGAAGCAACCAAGCGCGAGATTCCGTGGCGTGCTCCTATCAGCGGCCTCAATATTTTGCTGTCGAGCCATGTCTGGCGCCAGGACCACAACGGCTTTTCGCACCAGGACCCCGGCTTTATCGACCTGCTGCTCAACAAGGCAAACGACACGCATGTCGTGAATGCTTATTATCCGGCCGATGCCAACATGGCCCTTGCTGTGGCCGAGCGCGTCTACCAGTCCACCGACTGCGTCAATGCCATCTTCTGTGGCAAGCAGCCCGCCCCCACCTTCCAGACGGTCGACGAGGCCAAGTCTGAGCTCGCCGAGGGCGTAGCGACCTGGGAGTGGGCATCGACTGCCGACTCGCTCGCCGAGGCCGACGTCGTGGTCGCTACTTGCGGTGACGTGCCGACGCTCGAGGCACTGGCCGCAACCGATATGCTGCGCGGGCTGGGCATCAAGGTCTGGTTTGTCAACGTAGTCGATCTGCTCAAGATCCAGAACGTCTGCGAGAACGACCAAGCCATCAGCGATGAGCGCTGGGCTGAGCTGTTTGGCCGCGGCGAGAAGCCCGTACTCTTCGCATTCCACGCCTATGCCGGCACGATTCGCCGCCTGATCTGGAACCGTCCCGGCCACGATGCCTTCCGCGTTCACGGCTACGAGGAGAAGGGCTCCACGACCACGCCGTTTGACATGCTGCGCCTGAACAACATGGACCGCTGGGCCCTGGCCGCCGACGTGCTGCGCATGGTTGACGCCGATAAGTTTGCCGAGCAGATTGATGAGTGGGAGGCCTTCCGCACCGAGGCCTTTGAGTTCGCGTGCGACGAGGGCTTCGATCACCCGGCCTTTACCGACTGGGTCTGGCCCGACGCCGCAGCCGCAACCGCTGCCGACGGCGTACTCTCCGCAACGCAGCTAACTGCCGGCGACAACGAATAGCATCCGGGACGGTCTCGCGCTGGGGGCGGGCCCCGCGGGGGGGGGGGGGGGGGGGGGGGGCGTGCGCGGGGGCCTGTCCTGTCGGGAGGGCCCCCCCCCGCCCGCCGCCCCGCCCGCCCCCCCCCCCCCCGGGCCCCGGCCCTCTCGACCGTTTCGATATGCGGGGGCTGATTCTTTTTTATGTAATGGGGACCTTGCTTACGCTGCCTTAGAAGCCGTGCATCTAACTATGGTCAGCCAAGATTGCATTGCCGGGGCGGGGCCGGGGTGCTTGGTTTTGGAAGTTCGCGAAGCCCACTTCCAAAACCAAGTACCCCGCCCCCGCCCCTCGTCCGTGAACTTTTTCGCTGGGCGAGCCATAGACACCACGCACCGATGCGGTAAAGCGGCGGCTTGAAATTGGTGCTATATTCAACTTGAGTTGTTTAATACTAGTACGGGAGGCTGATATGGGGCTGTTCAAGAAGAAAAACCCGCAGGATGCCTTTGATCCCGATGTGTTTACCATCACGGATACGATTTTGGACCCGCCGCGGTTTACGTTTTTGCCGGCTATCTACCAGGATGCCACGCGTCGCAAGTGGGCCGTGCATCAGCGCGGCGGCGAGCCGAAGATTTTTGACTATGCGGACGTGCTGCAGTGCGAGATTGTCGAGACCGGAAATCCCGAGGATGTGCCGGAGCTTAGCAATCGCGAACTAGCTCAGCAGATTTTGATTAATCCAGCTCAGGCTACCAAAAACAACGCTGCCAAGCGTAATATGTGCCTTGGTATGGGTGTCATCGTTGCCGTGCAAACCGGCGAGGATGAGATTTCGAAGCTTGAGATTCCGGTGACCGCGGGCGAAGTCAAGCGAGACTCCGGCCTATATCGGTCGTATCGGAACGTTGCGGAGCAGATCAAAGAAGCCTTCGACGCCATGGGGCGTCCGGAGCAATGATGCCCGCAGCATCAAGCGGTTGAGGAGCCTTGCCCATGTCGAGTGAACCATATGCGATTCCGCCCAAAGATCGCGCCTTTGAGGGCATTCTTTGGTATATCAAACATTATGACCTGCAGGGTGGTGACCGGCTGCCCGCCGAGCGTGTGCTCTGTGAAGAGCTGGGCGTGTCACGCACGGCGTTGCGCGCTGCGATCACGCGTCTGATTTCGTGCGGAACTTTGGAAAGCCGCCGCGGTTCGGGCACCTATGTGTGTCCTCCCAAACCGCTGAACATCTTTCAGGAAACATGGAACTATACGCAGGCGGTGGAGAGGGTTGGCTCAAAGTCGACCGCGCGCCTGGTTTGGTCCAAGGTCGTGTACGCCGATATCGATTTGGCCCAAAAAGCCCAGATCGACCTGGGCACGCCGCTCTTCTGCATTCGACGTGTGCGCGTGGTTAATGGTTCCCCGGCGTCGATTGAGACGGCTCACGTCAACCTGTCTTTGTGCCCCTCGCTTCCCGATCACGATTTTGAGCAGGAAAGCCTCTACGACGTTTTGCTCAAAGAGGGGAATGTCCATGTGGCGCACGGCAAGGAGTATATTTCCATCAGCCGTCTGAACGCCGACGAGGCCAAGTTGCTGGGTGCCCAGGAGGGCACGCCGGTGTTTTACAAAGCTTCGCACGAGCGTGACGAGAACGATGGCTTTGTCGAGTATTGCAAATCCGTGATTCTGCCGACCAAGTATCGTTTTGCCGATAACGGCGAGGCGGACGGCGTTGCGACGAAGGTGGGTGTCGAATGGCTGATGCAGTAGAAGACTTGCCGGTTTACAAGCAAATTCGCCGCTGCATTGCGGAGCGAATTGAGCGCGGCGACTACCCGACAGGCTCGATGATTCCGTCCGAAAACGAGCTGGCCGAGGAGTTTGGCACGACGCGCCTGACAATCCGAAGCGCCATGGACGAGCTGGTCAAAAGTGGCCAGATTCGTCGGGTACAGGGCAAGGGCGCCTTTGTGGGACACAAGTGGTTTGACGAGCACGAACGCAAGGGCGGCTTCCGCCAGTCGGTTCTGGCGTCGGGTGCGACGCCGTCGGTGCGCATCCTGGCGCGCTCCAAACGCTACGCCGGCCCGTATTACGCCGACCTGTTTGACATCGCCGAGGACGATCTGCTTTACTCGGTGCGCCGTCTCAACTGCATTGATGGTGAGCCCGTATCGATCGAGATGACGCTGATTCCGTGTCTGCTGTTTCCGGGCATCGAAGACGTGGACATTTCGGTCTTCAGCCTGTTCGAGACCTATGACATGTTGGGGCGCAAGCCGGACAAGTCGATTGAGAAACTCGATATTGAAGCGCTGGGCGCACGCGATGCGAGTTTGCTCAATCTTGAGCCGGGCGATCTGGCGCTCGTACTGGAATGCCTGACCTATGACTCGAGTGGGCAGCCGATTGAGCATGCCAAGTCTTTTAACCGCGGCGATGCCGGCGGATATACCTACAACTATTAGCGTTTAGAGCATTCTCGTGCACGGCGGGGTGCTCATTTTTTTACGGACATGTGTCGTATGACCGATGAGCGGCAAAAACTGACCGTCTACCGAGACGGGAGGACGAAATCAAAAAATCGGTATTAAAAACGGCTAACCTGTAATCGTTCACTGGTATTAAGAACCTTTGAATTGTTGAGCTTGGGGCCAAGATGTCCACAAGGTTAAGCGGCGCGACGGGGCGGCAAGCCCGGCCAGTCCGTGCGACAATTCGAACTGCTCGTGAAAGGAACGGGAATGAAGGAGACCGAGAAGATCGAGATCATGCACTTCGACCAGGAGGGCTACCTCGAGGACGGCAGGAACGTCTACGAGGCCGGCAAGCGGATGACCGCCCTGGCCGACCGCGTGCACGAGGAGGGCTACGACGCCGTCTTCCTGATGGGCGTCGGCGGCACCTGGGACGAGTTCATGCAGCTCGAGTACCTCATGAACAAGTTCGGCGACCGCGACCTCGAGGTCTACCTGATCCACGCCGCCGAGTGGAACGTCATGGGCCACAAGCGCATGACCGACAAGTCCGTCGTGCTGACCGCCTCCGAGTCCGGCACCACCCCCGAGGTGCTCGAGGCCATCGGCAAGATGAAGGATATGGGCGTGCGCGTCTTCGCCATGACCAACCCCGAGGGCAAGATCGGGCAGGCCGTGGGCGCCGAGAACTGCGTCATGATGGCCTCCGACCACGGCGCCGGCGGCTGCGAGAAGGGCTACTACCTCGCCGACTGCTTCGGCCTGCGCCTGCTCAACCGCCGCGGCTGCTTCCCCAAGTTCGACCTGTTCATCGAGCAGACGAAGGACGTCTGGAAGGACTTGCTCGACATCCGCAAGCGCTTCGAGCCGCGCGCCGAGGAGATCGCCAGGAAGTACGCGCTGGCCGACTACACCATGTTCATCGGCTCGGGGGCCCTCTGGGGCGAGACCATCCTGTACTCCATGTGCCTGCTCGAGGAGATGCAGTGGAAGCGCATCCGCCACATCACCTCGCACGACTTCTTCCACGGCACGCTCGAGCTGCTCGAGCCCGGCGTCCCGGTGTTCCTGTTCATGGGCGAGGACGAGTGCCGCGCCCTCGACGAGCGCGTCCGCGCCTTCCTCACCAGCGGCGTGACCGGCGACGAGGACTACGTCATCATCGACACCGCCGAGTACGCGATCCCGGGCCTGGACGACGACTTCCGCGTCATCGTGTCGCCGTGGATCCTGTCCGTGCTGACCACCGACCGCCTCTCGCGCAACTACGAGCTGGTCACCAAGCACAACCTCAAGTACCGCCGCTACTACCACCAGTTCGACTACTAATTCTATTTGGGGGAAACCGCAATGAGGCAATACATCTTTGCCAGCCACGCGCATTTTGCGACCGGCATCAAGGAGAGCACCGAGCTACTCTCGGGCGCGCGCGATAACGTCCACGATCTGTCGATGTTTGTCGACGGCCGCACCGACGTCGCCGAGGAGGCCGCCAAGCTCCTGGCGACTATCGATCCCGCCGACGATGTGATCGTGTGCACCGACCTGTTTGGCGGCAGCGTCAACAACGAGTTCACCAAGATCGTCCAGACGCGCCCCAACACCTACCTGATTGCCAACATGAATCTGCCGCTGCTGATCCAGCTGCTCTTCTCGGACCAGGAGGCTCCCGCCGACCAGGTTATCCGCGAGATCCTCGCGGCTGACGACACGCGCGTCAAGTTTGTCAACGACCTGCTGACCGATGCGGATGACGAGGAAGAGTTCTAGTCACTGCCTGCTAATAATGGGGCCGGGTTTCCGGCATGAGACCTTTGGGGGTCAATCATGATTCAATTGGTTCGCGTCGACCATCGTCTGCTTCATGGCCAGGTGGCCGTCTCTTGGGTCCAGGGCCTGGGCTCCGACTGCATCTTCTGCGTTGGCGACAAGGTTGCCAACGATCCCGTCTGGAAGACCACGCTCAAGATGGGAAAGCCGGCCAACGCCAAGCTCGTCATCAAGGACATGGAGCACGCCATCGAGGCTATCAACTCCGGTGTCACCGATAAGTACAAGATGATCATTTGCGTCGCCAGCATCGCCGAGGCCAAGCAGCTTGCCGAAGGCTGCCCGCAGATTACCTCCATCAACCTGGGCAACACCAAGTCCAAGGATGAGCAGCGTCCCGATGCCCGTAAGATCTCCCGTCAGATCTTTGTGACCGCTGCCGAGGAAGAGGACATTCGCGAGCTCGTCGGCCGCGGAATCGAGGTCGAGATTCGCGCTCTGGCCGACGACCCCAAGGTCGATGCTCTAAGCGCCCTCTAATTGGGAACCACGGGGCGGCGCGTACGGCGCCGTCCTGCTCGTGGGCGTACCGGATAAACGCTTTACCCGTTACCCCATCTACCGTTCACCGGGAGTACCTGCCCGTTGAGCGATTGGTATTAAATAGTTATCGCATGACTATATAATTGGTATCAAATCATTTGCACCGGTTTAGGTGTTAACAGCACACCGGTACAAGCTGGATCTGTCTGGGCGATTGTCGGCATGGAAAAGGGCGCGCTGACAAGTCGGGAATCGCCACGCGGATCCAAGAGGGATCAAAGGGAGGAACAATGCTTGTTCAAGCGATCCTCATCGGACTTATCGCTGCCTTCGGTAAGCTCGATTATCAGCTCGGTACGCTCTATGCGTTCCGCCCGATCGTTCTGTGCCCGCTCGTCGGCATAGTCCTCGGGGACCTACAGTCCGGCCTCGCCATCGGTGCGAGCCTCGAGCTGCTCTTCATGGGTTCTATCGCCATCGGCGCTTATGTGCCGCCCGATGAGACGATTGGCGGCGTGCTTGCCTGCGCCTTCGCTATTCAGCTGGGTCAGAGCACCGAGGCCGCTATCGCGCTCGCGATGCCCATCGCCACTCTGACCCTGGCTATTAAGAACGTCGTCAATGCCGGTATGCCCCTTCTGGTCGACCGTGCCGACGTCTTTGCCAGCAAGGGTAACCTCAAGGGTATCTACGCTATGCACTGGATTATCGGTCTCGTGATTGTCGTTCTGGCCTTTGTCCTGTGCTCCGTCTCCTTCTATCTGGGTGCCGACGCTGTTCAGGGCCTGCTCGACTTCATCCCGACGTTCGTCCTCGATGGCTTTGGCGTCGCAGCCAACATCCTGCCTGCCATGGGCTTCGCCATGCTCGGTCGTCTGGTGCTTACCAAGCAGCTCGTGCCGTTCTACTTCCTGGGCTTCCTGCTGTGCTCCTATGCCAACGTGCCCGTCCTCGGCGTCGCTCTGATCGCAATCATCATCGGCATCGACAAGTACGACCTGCTGGGCCTTGGTGGCGCCCAGCCCCAGCTTTCTGTGGAAGGGGATGAGGACGATGACTTCTAATTCCGAGAACCAGATTACTCGCTCCGACCTCATTAAGAGCGCCGTGAACACCGGCGCCCTGGGCATGGAATTCTCCTGGACCTACTACAAGCAGATGAACATTGCCTTCTGCCTGATGGTCGCCAACATGCTCAAGAAGATCTATGCCGGCCGTCCCGACGATTACGCCGAGGCCCTGCACCGTCACAGCGCGTTCTTCAACATCACCCCGCAGCTCGCTCCCTTCGTGGGCGGCATCGCGATGGCCATGGAGGAGAAAGTCGCTCGTGGCGAGGTTGAGCCCGAGAGCGTCAACGACATCAAGGCCGCCCTTATGGGCCCGCTTTCCGGCCTGGGTGACTCCTTCTTCCTGTCCACCCTGCGCGTCGTCGCCGCTGCCGTGGGCATCAGCCTGTGCCAGGCCGGAAACGTCTTTGGCCCCATCGCTTTCCTGCTCATCTACAACACCCCGGCGTTCCTGATTCGTATCTTTGGCGCTATCAAGGGTTATGAGCTGGGCATTGGCTTCCTCGACGAGGCTCAGAAGACCGGCCTGATGCAAAAGATCATGGCCTGCGTCGGCATCGTCGGCGTCATGGTCGTCGGCGCCATGAGCAAGGACATGTTCTGGGCTTCGCTGCCCGTCGCTATCGGTCAGGGCGACTCCGCCCAGACTCTCCAGGACATCCTGGACGGCATCATGCCCGGTATGCTCGGCATGGCCGCCTTCTGGCTCTATTACTGGCTGCTCTCCAAGAAGATCAACCCGATGGTCTTGATCCTCTGCACCATGGTCGTGGGCATCATCGGTGCTTACTTTGGAGTGCTTGCCTAATATGTTCGAATCGCGCTTCCATCGCGTCTAACGGTTGCGTCGATCTTTGGGGGCTTGTCGCATCTGCGGCGGCCCCCTGTTTTTTAAAACTCCGTACGAAAGGGGAGGGCTATGGTCGTACCCGAGCTTTCGCTCATGAACATCAACCATCGTTACTACAGCATCGAGACGTTTTTTAAGGCTGCAGGTGAGGCCGGCTATCGCAATATCGAGCTGTGGACCGGCTCGATGCACCTGTATGTGGATTGCCATGAGCACGAATCGGTGGATAAGATTCGCGATCTTGCCGCCCAGTACGGCATCAAGATCGTGTGCGTGTGCCCCGAGCAGAACAACCCCAAGCCGTGGAACGTCGCGGTGCGCGGCGAGGCGGGCCAAAAACGCATCCTCTCGTACTTTAAGAATGTGATCGACGTAGCCGTTGAATTGGGCGCGCCGCAGATTCTGGTGACGAGTGGTTGGGCCTATCTGGACGAGCCGGCTGAGGACGCCTGGGCCCGTAGCGTTGCCATGCTGCGCTCGGTGTGCGACTACGCCGACACGCGCGGTATTCGCGTCGCGCTCGAGGCGCTGCAGCCGTCGGAGTCCGTGCTGGTCAACACTGCACAGGATGTGGCGCGCATCCTCGAGGCGGTCGATCGCCCCAACCTGAAGGCTTGTATCGACTTTGGCGCCATGGAAGTTGCCGGCGACACGATAGACGGCTACTTTGAGGTTTTGGGCAACAAGATCGTTCACACCCACTTTGTAGATGTGGGCGGCGGCACGACGCATCTTGCCTGGGGCGACGGCGAGCGTGATATGCGTGCCGACCTCGAGGCACTCATGCGCCACGGCTATACGGGCTATGTCTCGGCCGAGACGTGTGATGGCCGCTACTATCAGGATCCGTCCAAGGCGACGACTCAGGTTATCGAGATGTATCGCCGTGTGACAGCGGAGATGGAGGCCGAATAACTAAACTGCGCGGTTGCGCCGGAAACGCTTGGGCGGGTCTGGCGCAACGCTTTTATAGCTGGCGAGTTGTGGGGAGCCCGTTGGCAGTAGCGCTCGAAATAGACAACTATTGGCGTTGTAATACCACTCGGGTGAGGAAACCGACCGTTTACCGCAAATCTCCGTGAGTTTAGATTGGTATTAAATAACAAGCAATCGTATGGCTATAATTGGTATCAGTAAGAAGCGCGATGTATAGAATTGCGCACATGTGATGGGAGGACACACATGAAGGAGACCGAGAAGATCGAGATCATGCACTTCGACCAGGAGGGCTACCTCGAGGACGGCAGGAACGTCTACGAGGCCGGCAAGCGGATGACCGCCCTGGCCGACCGCGTGCACGAGGAGGGCTACGACGCCGTCTTCCTGATGGGCGTCGGCGGCACCTGGGACGAGTTCATGCAGCTCGAGTACCTCATGAACAAGTTCGGCGACCGCGACCTCGAGGTCTACCTGATCCACGCCGCCGAGTGGAACGTCATGGGCCACAAGCGCATGACCGACAAGTCCGTCGTGCTGACCGCCTCCGAGTCCGGCACCACCCCCGAGGTGCTCGAGGCCATCGGCAAGATGAAGGATATGGGCGTGCGCGTCTTCGCCATGACCAACCCCGAGGGCAAGATCGGGCAGGCCGTGGGCGCCGAGAACTGCGTCATGATGGCCTCCGACCACGGCGCCGGCGGCTGCGAGAAGGGCTACTACCTCGCCGACTGCTTCGGCCTGCGCCTGCTCAACCGCCGCGGCTGCTTCCCCAAGTTCGACCTGTTCATCGAGCAGACGAAGGACGTCTGGAAGGACTTGCTCGACATCCGCAAGCGCTTCGAGCCGCGCGCCGAGGAGATCGCCAGGAAGTACGCGCTGGCCGACTACACCATGTTCATCGGCTCGGGGGCCCTCTGGGGCGAGACCATCCTGTACTCCATGTGCCTGCTCGAGGAGATGCAGTGGAAGCGCATCCGCCACATCACCTCGCACGACTTCTTCCACGGCACGCTCGAGCTGCTCGAGCCCGGCGTCCCGGTGTTCCTGTTCATGGGCGAGGACGAGTGCCGCGCCCTCGACGAGCGCGTCCGCGCCTTCCTCACCAGCGGCGTGACCGGCGACGAGGACTACGTCATCATCGACACCGCCGAGTACGCGATCCCGGGCCTGGACGACGACTTCCGCGTCATCGTGTCGCCGTGGATCCTGTCCGTGCTGACCACCGACCGCCTCTCGCGCAACTACGAGCTGGTCACCAAGCACAACCTCAAGTACCGCCGCTACTACCACCAGTTCGACTACTAAGAGCTGGTCACGGGTCCGATATCTTGGCTGGTTGATATCTCAACCCTGCACAAGGGCGTCCGCAATTGCACGGGCGCCCTTTTTGCGTTGTAACAAGAGACCGCTGCTAATCGCTTGCCCTATGTTTCCAAATGAATACGCTGTGAGCCGAGGGGGACGGTTCTCCCCGCAAGCACTCTAGTATGCTAAAGTACCCAGAAGATCGGCGGAGCTATGCCGGTCTTTCGTTCTATATGAAACGCAGTATGAGGAGGCTCACCAGATGACGGCCACACCGTGGGGATTCCGGGACATATTGCCCGAGGAGGCTCAGGCACGCGAGGAGATCGCGTATACGGTGAAGGGCTGCTTAAGGGAGCATCATTACCTTCCGGTCGAGACGCCGCTGCTCGAGGACAAGGGTTCGCTCGAGGAGGGCGGCCGCATTGCGGACACGCCGTTTAAGCTCTTTGATGACGACGGCCGCCTGCTGGTGGTCCGTCCCGACAACACGCTGCCGATCGTGCGCCTGGTTTCGACCCGCATGCGTGCGGCCGATTTGCCCCTGCGCCTTCGCTACGAGGCGCCGGTGGTTCGCGAGTGCCAGCGCAATGCCGGTGGCTCGCGTCAGTTTACGCAGCTGGGCTTTGAGCTTATCGGTGCGGGCGATACCGCGGGCGATGTAGAGATTGTTTCGCTGGTGGCCGAGGCCGTGCGTAAGCTGGCGCTTCCCGATGCTCGTATTATCGCAGGTAGCGTGCGTCCTTTTAAGGAGCTACTCGCGGCGTGCGAGGATCGCGAGCTGGCAGCCGAGGCCCTGCGCTGCGTGCATGCCAACGACTTTGTGGGCCTCGATGCCCGCGTGGCTGCCAGCACCGAGTCTGATGCCGTCAAGGCCGCCATTAGCGAACTGCCGCGCCTGCACGGTGGTGCCGAGGTGCTCGACCGCGTGGACGCGCTGCTGGAGGCCGCCGGTATCGCCGCGCCGCCGACGCGCGAGCTGCGTGCCCTGGTCGAGGGTTTGGCTCCCGAGGACGCCCAGGTGCTGTCGTTCGATTTCTCCATCATGAACTCTTTCGATTACTACACGGGCCTGGTCTTTAAGGCCTATGCCGGCGGCTTGCCCGATCCGGTCGGTTCGGGCGGACGCTACGACTCCATCTTTACCGGTGCATTTGGCGACGGCATCGAGGTGCCGGCTGCGGGCTTCGCCTTTTCGCTCGAGCGCCTGGAGGCCGCGCGTACCTCGGCAGAGGACACCGCTTCCGACGGCGATCACGCCGCGGGCCGTGGCGCCGAGGGTCCGCTGCGCATTGCCGTGCCCAAGGGCTCGCTTAAGGCAGACACGCTCGACGTGCTCGAGGCCGCGGGCCTGGACGTCTCTGAGTTGCGTGACCCCGGCCGTCACCTGATTGTGCGCGGTCGCGACACGCGTGCCGGTGAGGGCACGGTCGGCGATATCGAGTTTGTTATCGTGCGACCCAGCGATGCGCCCGCCTTTGTGGGCTGCGGTGGCGCCGATTGCGGCATCTGCGGCTGGGATTCGCTCATCGAGGCCGACCTCAACCTGCTGCAGCTGGTCGATCTGGGCTATGGCCTGTGTACCTTTATCGAGGCAGAGCCCGCGTGGCGCGCCGGTCAGGCCGAGCGCAACTATGCCCGCCGCGGGTCGCTCCGCGTGGCTACCAAATATCCGCGCATCGCGAGTGCCTGGTATGCCGAGCGCGGTGTGAACGCCGATATCGTCTCGCTGCACGGTAACATCGAGCTGGGCCCCATCGTCGGCATGACCGACCGTATCGTGGATATTACCGCCACGGGTGCCACGCTGCGCGACAACGATTTGGTCATCACCGGCCGCATTATGGACTGCACGGCGCGCTTTTTTGTCAACCCGGGTGCCGCTCGCTTAGATCCGCGCGTACGCAATCTGGCAGATCGCTTGGCGGCGGCCGTTAAGGACAAGCATTTTGAGCCCGTTGCGGGCTCGGCACAATAGCGCGAGCACGCACGGGCGCCCCAACGTCTGGGCTGCGGGCCGATGGGCGCCGCCGCCCGGCCTCTCGTTTTTCGAACACAACCTCGACCGATAGGGGATACCGATATGAAGACTATCAAGCTTGCTCCCGGTGAGCGTCTCGTTACCAACCAGCTCAACCGCAAGGGCGTGCTGCCGCAAGACATCGTCGACGCCGCCCGCGATATCGTGGCCAACGTGCGCGCCAACGGCGATGCCGCGGTGCGCGACTACTGTCAGCGTTTTGACGGTGTAGAGCTGCAGAGCTTCCGTCTGCCGCAAGAGCAGATCGATGCCGCGCTCGAGGGCCTCGATCCGGCCTTTGTCGCGGCGCTCGAGAAGGCTGCGCGCCAGATTCGCGAGTTCCACCAGCGCGAGGTCGAGCAGAGCTGGTTTACCACGCGTGCAGACGGCACCATGCTCGGCGTTAAGGTGACCCCGCTTGCGGCGGCCGGCATCTACGTGCCGGGCGGTCGCGCGCAGTATCCCTCCACGGTGCTCATGAATGCCATTCCCGCCAAGGTGGCCGGCGTTGAGCGCGTGGTCATGGTGACCCCGCCGCAAAAGGACGGCCTGATCAGTCCCTACACGCTCGCGGCGGCAAAGCTCGGCGGCGTGGACGAGATCTATATGGTGGGCGGCGCTCAGGCCGTGGCCGCGCTGGCATACGGTACCGAGACCATTCCGCGCGTCGACAAAATCACCGGTCCGGGCAACGCCTTTGTTGCCGCGGCCAAGCAGATTGTCTCGGGCGACGTGGGTATCGACATGGTCGCCGGTCCCTCCGAGGTCTGCGTGCTGGCAGATGCCACGGCCAAACCCATGGTGGTCGCGGCCGACCTGATGGCCCAGGCCGAGCACGATCCGCTAGCAGCCTGCTATCTGGTGACCTGCGACGAGCAGTTTGCGCGCGAGGTCGAGGCGGGTATCGACATTTTGGTGGCACAGTCCCCGCGCGCCGAGATCACGCGCGCCTCGCTCGACAACGAGGGCACCATCGTGGTGGCCGCCGATATGGCTGCTGCCGTCGAGGCGGTGAACACCGTGGCGCCCGAGCACCTGGAGCTGCACTGCAAGGATGCGATGGGCCTGCTCGGCGGCATTCGCAACGCCGGCGCCATCTTTGTGGGCGCTTGGAGCTCCGAGCCGCTTGGCGATTATGTTGCCGGCCCCAACCACACGCTGCCGACCGGCGGCACGGCCATGTTCTCCAACCCGCTTTCGGTCGAAGAATTCGTCAAGCGCTCGAGCGTCATCTGCTATACGCCCGAGGGCCTGCTCTCGGACGCTCCCGCGACGCAGCGCCTGGCCGAGGCCGAGGGCCTGTGGGCACACGCGCTTTCCGCCGCACTGCGTCGCCGTGTGCTGGAGCAGGGCGAGGGTGCCGTGAGTGCTGAGTCTCTGGCCGCGGCCGACCTGACCAAGGTCGCCTGGCCGGGCGACGCCGTGGCGACGGTCGCCGAGGGTGTGGACCTAGCGGCTGCAAGCGCGGATGGCGCTGGCGCGACCGGCGAGGAGGCCTAATATGGCCGAGCTGACGTCTCGCATGAAGGAGCTCGTCCAGCCCTACTTGGCTGGCATTGAGCCCTACAACCCCAACTTTACGCCCACGCGCATCAACCTTTCGGCCAACGAGAACACCTATCCCGTGCCGGCTGGCGTGCGCGAGGCGGTCGACGCCGCCCTGGCTGCCACGCCGCTCAACCGCTACCCCGATCCCATGTCGAACGACCTGCGCGACGAGCTTGCCGCTTGGCATGGCGTGGCGCGCGAGAATATCTGCGTGGGCAACGGCGGCGACGAGCTGCTCTATAACTACCTGCTGGCGTTTGGCGGTGCGGGGCGGACCCTGCTCAACTGCCCGCCGTGTTTTAGCGAGTATGCGTTCTTTGCGTCGCTCTGCCAGACCGAGGTGCGCGACGTGTGGCGCGACCCGGCGACCTTTGAGCTCGACCAGGCTGCCGTGCTCGCGGCGGCGCCCGAGTGCAACTTGGCCATTGTGACCTCGCCCAATAACCCCACGGGCGACGTGGCGCCGCTCGACTTTGTCGCGGCCCTGTGCGATGCGTGCCCTGGCGTGGTGATGGTCGACGAGGCCTACGTGGAGTTTGCCGATGATTCGTTTGGCGCGGCCACCACAGCGCAGGGACTTATCGCCGAGCATCCCAACCTGGTGATCCTGCATACGCTGTCCAAGGCGTTTGGCGCCGCCGGCACGCGTCTGGGCTATGTGATTGCGGCGCCCGAGGTCATCGACGTGTTCGCGGCGATTCGCCAGATCTATTCGGTCAACGTGCTGAGCCAGGCGGCGGCGCTTGCCTGCGTGCGCGCCCGCGATGCGTATGCTCCCGTGGTGGCACAGGTCGCATCCGAGCGCGAGCGCGAACTGTGTGCCCTGCGCGCAATGGCTGCCGGGGGTCTGCCCGTGGAGGCATGGCCGAGTGCGGCGAACTTTGTGCTCGTGCGCACGCCGCATGCTACGCGCGTGCGTGAGCGCCTGCGCGACGAGTATTCGATTTTGGTGCGCGACTTTAGCTACGCGCCGGGGCTTGCGGACTGTCTGCGCATTACCGTGGGCACCCCGCAGGAAAACGATGAGGTGCTGGCTGCGTTTGCCGCGCTGGTGAAGGAGGAGATGTAGATGAGCCGTTATGCCGAGGTGACCCGCAAGACGGGGGAGACCGACATTGTTGTCAAACTCGACCTGGACGGATGCGGCGTGTGCGATATCTCGACGGGCGTACCGTTTTTCGACCACATGCTCAACGCCTTTGGCCGCCATGGCCTGTTTGATTTGACGGTGCATGCAGTAGGCGACGTAGAGGTCGACGCGCACCATACCGTCGAGGACACGGGCATTGTGCTGGGTGAGGCGTTTTGCCAAGCGCTGGGCGACAAGGCGGGTATTACGCGCTTTGCAGACGCGGCGATTGCCATGGACGAGACGCTCGTGATGGCCGCCGTGGACATTTCGGGTCGCGGCCAGGCCTACTGCGAGCTGCCCGTGCCGACCGAACGTGTGGGCAGCTTCGATACCGAGCTGGCCGTCGAGTTCTTCTATGCCTTTGCGCGCGATGCCAAGCTCACGCTGCACGTGCGCGAGCTCGCAGGCGGCAACTCGCATCACATTATCGAGGCCGCCTTTAAGGCCGTGGGCCGCACGATGCGCCACGCCTGCGAGCTCGATCCCCGCGTGCAGGGCATCCCCAGCACCAAGGGCTCGCTGTAACCTACCAAAAAGGGACAGGTTTATTTTGGCAGGTTTTATCTGCGGAAATGCTGTCTCATACGGTGGGTGAACGTTTAACCGACCAAAATAAACCTGTCCCTTTTTGGCAGGTTTTGAATGGGAAAAAGGAGGGTCGCGTGGGCGAACCGAAGATCGTGGTGGTCGACTACCACAAGGGCAACTTGTCGAGCGTCGTGCGCGGGCTTGTGCGCGCCGGTGCCGCCGCCTGCACGTCGGACGATCCGGAGCAGATCCGCCGCGCCGACGGCCTGGTCATCCCGGGCGTGGGTGCGTTCTATGACGCGATCGCCTTTATGCGCCAGAGTGGCGAGGAGGCGGCCGTGTTCGACGCCGTCGCCGCCGGAACCCCGCTGTTCGGCATCTGCCTGGGCCTTCAGCTATTTTTTGAGCGCGGCAACGAGGGCGTGCCTGCGGACGAGGGCGCGGTCGCCGACGGCAGCGCCCCCGAGCAGGCTGGCGGTCCCTGGGTCGATGGCCTGGGCATTATGCGCGGTTCGTGCACGCGCTTGGAGTCGAGCCGACTGAAGGTGCCGCACGTGGGCTGGGACCAGGTGCACATGACGCCCGCCGGTGCGGCCGATCCGCTGCTTGCCGGTTTTGCCGAGGGTGCCAACATGTACTTCACCCACAGCTACGCGGTGGCTGACGACGCCGATGCCGCCGATGTGCTGGCGCGCACACACTATACGCGGAGCTTCCCGTGCATCGTTCGCCATGGCAACGTGTGGGGCTGCCAGTTCCATCCCGAGAAATCCTCCGCGCTGGGTCAGCGCATCCTTAAGAACTTTGTGAGCATCGTTGAGGAGGTTGGCCGATGATCCTGTTTCCCGCAATCGATCTGATCGGCGGCAAGGTCGTGCGCCTGGAGCGCGGTGACCGCAGTCGCTGCAAGGTATATTCCGACGACCCCGTGGCCGTTGCCCGCTCGTTTGCCGAACAGGGCGCGAACTGGGTGCACGTCGTCGACCTGTCCGCTGCCTTTGGCGAGGACGAGGGCGCACGTACTGCCAACTCGGCGGCGATTAAGGCCATCTGCGGCGTCGACGGTCTGTCCGTGGACGTGGGCGGCGGCGTCCGCTCGCTTGCGCGCATCGACGAGTTGGCAGGCTACGGCGCATGCCGTATCGCGCTGGGCACCGTGCTGGTGACCGAGCCGGGTTTTGCCGAAGTGGCAGCCCAAGGCTTTGGCGAGTTGCTGGTGGCAGACATCGCCGCGCGCGACGGTCAGGTCAAGGTGAACGGCTGGCGCGACGGCGCAGGTGTGGCGCTCGACGATGCCGTGGCGCAGCTTTCCGAGCTGGGCTTTAAGCATCTGGTGTATACCGACATCGCGCGCGATGGCATGCAGACGGGTATCGATGTGGCGGCGTATCGCCATGTGGCCGAGGTCGCGGGCTTTCCCGTCGTGGCTTCGGGCGGCATCTCGACGCTCGACGACATCCGCGCACTGGCCGCGGTGGGTGAGGGCGCGATTGAAGGCGCCATTACCGGCCGTGCGCTCTACGAGGGCAACTTTACGCTGGCCCAGGCGTTGGCCGCCGCCCGAGGGGAGGAGTAGCCCATGCTTACCAAGCGCGTAATTCCCTGTCTGGACGTCAAGGACGGCCGCGTGGTCAAGGGGGTTAACTTTGTGAGCTTGCGCGATGCGGGCGATCCGGTGGAACTGGCGCGTGCCTACGACCGCGAGGGTGCGGACGAGGTCGTCTTCCTGGACATTACTGCCACGAGCGACAACCGCGCGACGACCATCGAGATGGCAGCGCATGCGGCCGAGGAGCTCGCCATTCCCTATACCGTGGGCGGCGGCTTTCGCGACCTGGCGGGCATGCGCACCATGGTTGCCGCCGGTGCCGACAAGGTGTCGCTCAACTCGGCGGCCGTGCGCGATCCGTCGCTGATTAGCCAGGCTGCCGCGGCGTTTGGCAGCCAGGCCGTGGTCGTGGCGATCGATGCCAAGCGCGTCGGCCTGCCCGGCGCATCCGGTGCCGACAAGTGGGAGGTCTTTACCGCAGGAGGTCGCAACGCCACGGGCATCGACGCGGTGGCGTGGGCCGAGGAGGCGGCTCGTCGCGGCGCCGGCGAGATCTTGCTCACCAGCATGGACCGCGACGGCACCAAGGCCGGCTTTGATTTGGCGCTCACCCGCGCCGTGGCCCGCGCGGCGCCAATCCCCGTCATCGCGAGCGGCGGCGTGGGCACGCTCGAGCATTTTGCCGAGGGCGTGATCGAGGGCGAGGCCGACGCCGTGCTGGCGGCGAGCGTCTTTCACTTTGGAACCTTCAGCATTCGCCAGGTGAAGGAGTATATGGCCTCTCAAGGCATCCCTGTCAGGTTGGACTTCTAGCGCTGCGGCTTGCCCAGGCACCCGACCTTCCGGCTCCAACCCTCCTCGCGTACTTAAGTACGCGTCGTCGGGCTTGTCGCTCGGAATCTCGGGCACCTGGACAACCCTCGCCGACCTGCGAAGTTTGAATTTGGGGAGAGAAATGGAAGAGATAACCGATCCTTCAAAGCTTGCGTACGACGCCCGTGGGCTGATTCCTTGTGTGGTTCAGCAGTATGACACCGGCGAGGTGCTCATGGTTGCCTGGATGAACGAGGAGTCGGTGGGGCTGACGCTCGAGACCGGCACCACGTGGTTTTGGAGCCGCAGTCGCCAGGAGCTCTGGAACAAGGGCGCGACGAGCGGCAACATGCAGGAGGTTCGCGAACTCTGGGCCGACTGCGATAGCGATACGCTGCTGGTCAAGGTCGACTCGCCGGGTCCGGCCTGCCATACCGGCAACCGTACCTGCTTCTTTAAGAAACTCGCGTAGGGCGGGCGCTCGACCAGGCGCTTGGCCGACCAGAAAGGATTGAACCATGGGTGTGCGTACCGCAAACGTTCAGGATGGAAATATCGGCGAGACGCTAACGGGGCTGGCCGAGGTGATTCACGGTCGTCGCGATGCGTCGCCGCAGGAAAGCTATACCGCTCGACTGCTGACCGATGTGGAGGATGAGCTGCTCAAGAAGCTTGCCGAGGAGGCGAGCGAGGTGATCATGGCCTGCAAGGATAACGACCATGATCACATTCGCTACGAGGCTGGCGACCTGGTCTACCACCTGCTCGTGACGCTTGAGCGCTACGGCATTACCCTCGACGAGCTGGCCGGCGAACTCAACGCCCGCCGCCACTAGTCGTTAAAGAACGTCCCCGATGACCATAGAAGTTGCGGTGGAACAGTTCTTGTTTGACGGTCTTAGGGCTATAAATAGGAGCTATTTCACCGCAACTTATGAAGGGATGGCTAGGCGAGGGGTGTGGACTCCCATTCGCCGGTGGGGTGGGGGATGTCGAAGGTTCGGTAGCCGCAGTCGTAGGCATGGGCTTGGGCCTCGCGGATATTCCAGCAAATATCACAGGCGCGGTGCGCATCCGAGCCAAAGGTAATGGGCGCCTCAGCATGGGCAAAGCAGCGCAAAAGGCCGGTCGCGGGATAGTAGTCGTCGAGCCCCTTGCGCGGTGCGGCGGTCGAGACCTCAACGCGGCGGCCCGTATCGTGCGCACACTCGGCCATCTGCCGCCAAAACGGTGCGGGGTCAAAATCGGGCGCAAAGCCTTCCTTCGAAAAGCGCATGACCAGGTCGGGGTGAGCCATCACATCAAAGTTGAGCGAGCTTTCGCAGGCGCGGCACCAATCATCGACGTAGCGCTCCCACACGCCGCGCACGCCTAAGTTTTCCCAAACGTGCAGGTTGGTGTCGTCGTCGATCCAGCCACAGCGTGAGTCGGGCGTATCGGGGCGTGCGACGCCCTCTGTCCCCGTCGTGCCCGCAGCGCCTGCCATGATATTGCCCGGGCTACCAATCCAATGCACGCTGCCCAGGCGTACGACGGCGCCCCGGGACCAGCGCTCAACCAAAGGCTCGCAGCCTTCGTACCAATCGCACTCAAAGCCATAGACAAGCTCGAGCTCCGGCGCAATCTGCGCGGCAAGCTTGCGGGCATCCTCAAAAGCCAGACGATGCGCCGGCAGGTCGCCCTCGACAACCTGCACCTCGCAGGTGGCATCCATGCTGGCAGGCAGGGTAAGGTGATCGGTCGAGACCATGGTGCGGCAACCGGCCGCAGCAGCGGCGCGGACGTTGTCTTCAAACGAGGCGTGTCCGTCCGAAAACGAGGTGTGAGTATGGCAATCGACCAGCGGGCAAGCAGGCATGGCGGCTCCTTTACGTCAAGCGAATCTGCTCCATTGTAACGGCGCGGCCCCCAGTGCGATGTGCGCGCCGTGGGCCGAAATCGACTGGAAAGGACGGGCAGCGCATAAGGGCGGGCTCGCGACATCGGCCTTGCTTCGAATCATGTACCTCAGCTTCCAAAACCGACAAAAAATGACATGTTTGGAGGCTGATGTACATGTTTGGCCGAGGCGGTGGAGTGTCGGTTCTTGCAGACAAGGAAAATCGCGCTCATCGCGCGCCGCCACACTTGCGCCGCTCGCGATGTGCTAGCGTTTGGGTGAATAAAACGAGCCCGTGCGGAAAGGAGCCGGACCGTATGCAACGTGGAAGTACATCTCCGCTGTCCCGCGAGACCGATGCGCCCGAAACCATCGTCAAGCTGGAGTGCGACATCGACGACGCGTCGCCCGAGGTGCTCGCCTACGCCGCCGACCGCCTGCGCGAGGCCGGCGCGCGCGAGGTGCACTGGCTGCCCCTCTATTGCAAGAAAGGCCGCCCTGGCTGGCAGTTGCAGGTAATCTGCACCCACGAGGATATCGAGCGCCTGCAGACGATCATCTTTTTGGAAACCACGACCAATGGCATCCGCCGCCAGGTTATGGAGCGCGTTTGCCTGCCGCGCTACTTTGAGCGCGTAACGACGCCGTGGGGCGAGGTGTCCGTCAAGGTGGCCACCTTGCCCGACGGCAGTGAGCGTGCGGCGCCCGAGTACGAAGACTGCGCCCGCCTTGCCCGTGAGCACAATGTGCCGCTCCAACGCGTGATGCAGGCGGCCCAGAGCGCGGCACTGCGATTTGAATAACGCGGCTGGTGGCGACATTCCGCGCCCGGCCACGTCAACCCCACCCCGAAAGGACCTCCATGAAATACCTCATCGCTTCTGACATCCACGGCTCGGCATATTGGACCGAGCGCCTCTGCGCCGCCATCGAAGCCGAGCAGCCCGACCGCATCGTCCTGCTGGGCGACCTGCTTTATCACGGTCCGCGCAACGACCTGCCGCGCGACTACGCTCCCAAGCGCGTGATCCCGCTGCTCAACGCCCTGGCCGACCGCATTATCGCGGTGCGCGGCAACTGCGACGCCGAGGTCGACCAGATGGTTCTCGACTTTCCCGTCATGGCCGACTACGCCACACTGTTCGACGAGGTCGGCCGCGAGCTGTTCCTGACGCACGGCCACGTCTTTGGCGCCGGCATGCACAACAGCGTCGACCACGCGCCCGCGCTGCCCGAGGGCTCCGCGCTCGTCTACGGTCACACGCACGTCAAGGTCAACGAGGAAAGCACCGCACACCCGGGTCTGTGGCTCTTCAATCCCGGCAGCGTGAGCATCCCCAAGGACGGCACGCACAGCTATGGTATCTACGAGGGCGGCGTGTTCCGCCATGTGATCATGGAGGAGGACTAACCATGGCCGAGCACATGGCTCAGCAAAATGCCGAAGGTTCGCGCGACCTGTCCACGCTGGTCGATGCATCGGCCGAGTTACAACATCTGGTACAGACTATCTGGCGCTTGCGTCAGCCCGACGGCTGCCCGTGGGACCGCGAGCAGACGCACCAGAGCATTGGCAAGAACATGATCGAGGAGGCCTACGAGGCGCTCGACTGCATCGAGGCGGATGACGCGGCCCATCTTCGCGAGGAGCTGGGCGATGTGCTCATGCAGGTCGTGTTGCATGCGCAGATCGCGGCGGACGCCGGCGAGTTTACGCTGGCCGACGTGGCGCGCGATATCGACGCCAAGCTCATTCGCCGCCATCCGCACGTGTTTGGCGATGTGGATGCCGACAACTCCGACGAGGTGCTCAAGATTTGGGACGAGGTCAAACTTGCCGAGAAGGCCGCCAAGGACCAGGCCGTGGCGGCGGGCGAGGCTGCGCCCGAGGGCCTGCTCGACGGCGTGCCCACGCATCTGCCGGCGCTGATGCAGGCTCAGAAGGTTTCGCGCAAGGCGGCTGCCGTGGGCTTTGAGTGGGAGACCGTCCAAGATGTGTGGGACGAGGTCGCCGAGGAACGTGCCGAGTTTGAGGCCGAGGAGCCCGGAACACCCGAGCGCGAGATGGAGTTTGGCGACCTGCTCTTTGCCCTGGTCAACGTTGCGCGCAAAGAGGGCATCGACGCCGAGAGCGCCCTGCGCGCGAGCACGGCCAAGTTCCGCCGCCGTTGGGCCGCAATGGAGCAGATGGCGGCCGATGCCCATGTTGATCTTGCCGAGCTTTCGACCCACGGGCTCAACGACCTGTGGGATGCCGCAAAGGCAGAGGAGTAGGACACGGTGTTGGTCGGCGGGGCGTAAGGGCGGCGCCCCGTCGACTTGCCCGTTGGCGACCACGCGCGCTCGAGTAATGGATTTGTCCTACGGCTCGTCCGGCTGGTCCGCCCGCGTGCTATAACTAAAGGACTTAGCGCAAACAAACCTCAACCGCACAAGGCGCACATGGATCAGATTTACGACAACAGGCACTATTCCGCCGGTTCGCGCGAACCGTCACCTCGCCGTGCGCATTCGGTGCAGCTTGGCGGGTCTGGTTATGCTGGCGCTGATCGCTCCAGGTATAGCTCGCCGGCGACTTCGCATCCCAATGCTCAGCCAAATAGTTCCTCGGACAGTCCGGTGTGCCCATCGCGTTCCAAGCATGCGTCGCGGCCTTCGACCCAGGCGTCCGACAAGCCGCGCCGTCCCTCAAGCCGTTTTTCGGGTTCGGACTTTATGCACTACGCCAACGATAGCGCGGTGGTCAAGGCAATCTATGATTTTACCCACGGTCCCCAGCGAGGGCTGTTTGTTGGCATTGTCGTCGCCCTGGCGCTCGTGAGCCTGTACTTCCCCGTGCGCGACCTGTATGTGGCAAAACGCTCGAGCGACATCTTGGCCAAGCAGGTCGAGATTCGCGAGCAATATAATGACGACCTGCAAAAAAGCGTCGACAAGCTGCTCTCGGAGGAGGGCATTAAGGACGCGGCGACCGAGGACCTGGGTCTGGTGATGCCCGGCGAGAAGAGGATTGAAGTGCAGGGCCTGGACGACGATTCCGGTGCCTCGTCGAGCCAGAAGTCGTCGAACGCCAAGAAGGCCAGCGAAGTTGCCAAGGAAATCGAAGAGGTCGGCAAGGACGCGCCGTGGTACATCCAGACGCTCGACATGCTGTTTGGTTTTAACGGCGTCGAGGGCCAGACAGTTGTGTCCAATGGCGAGTAGCGCCCGGAGGGGGGCCGCAATGACGAATTGCAAACGATATAAGGTGGCGGCGATTGACCTGGGAACGGTGTCGTCGCGACTGGTGCTGGCCCAGGTCGAGGACGGGGCGATCGTGGAATCGTCCAAGCATACCGAGATTACCGACTTGGGCGAGGGCGTGGACGCAACGGGGCGCTTTTGTGAGGCGGCCGTTGGGCGCGTGCTCGCTGCGTGCCGAATGTTTGTGGACGAGGCCCGTGCCTTTGGGGCCGCGTGCATCTGCACCACGTGCACGAGCGCCGCGCGCGATGCGTCCAATGCCGCGCTGCTGCTGGACGGCCTGCGCGAGCTGGGGCTCGAGCCGCAGGTGATTCCGGGCGAGGTCGAGGCGCGCCTGACGTTTTTTGGCGTGGCGCACGACTTTACCGGCGAGCGCATCATTGTTACCGATTCGGGTGGCGGATCCACGGAGCTCGCGACGGGCGTCTATGCGCCGGAGCGTGGGGTCTTTGCGCTGGAGGGAACGCGCTCGCTGGACATCGGCTGTCGCCGCGTGACGGAGCGGTTTTTCTCGGCGCTGCCGCCAACGGGCAGCGAGCTTGCCGCCGCTGGCGCGTGGGCAAACGAGCAGTTTGCGGGCTACTTTAAGAGCTTGCCGGTCGACTTTGAGCGAGCCGAGCGCCTGGTCGCGGTGGGTGGCACCGTCACCACGCTCGTTGCGCTCGTTCACGAGCTGGAGCCGTATGATTCGAGTTTTGTGCACCTGCGCGAGCTTTCGCTGGACCAGGTTTCGGCCGCTATCGAGCGCATGTCCTCGCTGGATGTCGCGGGCATCGCCGCGTTGCCAGGCGTGCAACCCAAGCGTGCGGGCGTGATCCTGGCTGGTGCTGTGGTGATTCGCGAGCTCATGCGAGCCGGCGGCTACGACGCGCTCACTGTAAGCGAGAACAGTCTGCTCGCCGGAATGGCTGCCACCATCAACGAGGTTCTCGACGGCGCGACCCCCACCATCGCCTGGACCCCCAGCCTCAGCGTCCTTTAACCATCCCCTCATAAGTTGCGGTGAAATAGTTCCTAAATGGGCTGATAAACTGCCAAAACAGGAACTATTCCACCGCAACTTAGAGGCTTGACGGTGTCCAAAAGAAACGAGCTCGCATTCCAAAGGGACACGGGCTCGTAAACAATACGTGGTAGGGGCGGTGGGACTCGAACCCACAATCCTTGCGGCGAGAGATTTTAAGTCTCCTGCGTATGCCAATTCCGCCACGCCCCCGTAAGACTAGAAGTCTAGCACAAGCCGTTCGTTACGCGTTGACGGCCATCGAGTGTTGGCCCGACTTCTCGAGGAACTCTTGGAACTTTGCCTCGTCGCCCTTGTTTTGGTACTGCAGGGCCAGCAGGTACTCCAGTCGGCAGCGCTTGACCGGGTCGTTGCCGACATCCTCGAGCATGCGCTCCAGCTCGGGAATGTCGTTGTGGCGCTTGAGGATCATCGTGTCGTACATCAGCTGGCATTCGTGCGCGACTGCCTCGGCTTGGCCACCCTCAAAGCCCTTGATCTCGTGCAGCAGCTCCTTGGACTTTTTGCGGTTCTCCTGGCCAACGTAGTAGTTAAAGGCCTTGATCACCAGATCGACGCGCTGCATCTTGGGCAGGTTGAGCCCCAGCAGCAGGTCAAACATCTCGTCGGCGCGCTCGTGGTCCTCGCGCAGCAGATAGGAGTTCAGGCGCAGGTAGTCGCGGTTGTAGCGCGGGTACAGCATGCTGGTGAGTTTGCCGTCGAGCAAACGATCGAACTCGTCCCACTGTTTGGCGGCCATGAGCCGCTGCAGGCGTTTAAACGTGGTGCGTTTTTTGATGCTAAAGAGCAGCGACACGACGATACAGATGACAACGACGACGGTCCAGAGTGTGCGGGAATCGGGCATATTGAGCTCCTCGGTCGCTCGTAAAACAAGCGGTATGACAAAACGTACTAGATGTATTATACGCAGCGTGCAAGCAAACTGGCACAAAAGTGCATCGAGGCCGAGCGCCATCGCTCGCTGCGGTACACTTACCTAAAGTAAACCATGAAGGGAGACATTACCTATGAAGAAGATCGTTTTGGCTTGCGGTGCTGGCGCTGCTACTTCCACGCTCGTTGCCCAGAAGGTCGCCACCATGCTCGACGCCAACGGTTACGCCGGCAAGTATGAGATCGTGCAGTGCGCCATTTCCGAGGCCAAGGACGCTTGCGACGAGGGCGCCGACCTGCTGATCGCCACCACCGTTGCCCCCGAGGGCCTCACCTGCCCGTACGTGAGCGGCGTGCCCTTTATGACCGGCATGAACCGCGTCGCTGCCGAGAAGGCCGTTCTCGACGTCATGGCTCAGTAGGCGCTGCCTGTATGAACGAGCAGAACGCCAACCCGGTCGAGCTCTTTGGCATGCGCGTTGCCCATGTGGGCATTAACGCCACCGACCCGGCAGACGCCCTGGAGATCGCGGAGCTGTTCTCGACGATGATGGGCCTGCCCGTCAGCGAGACCCCGATTTCGTACTTTAACGACTCGCTGGTCGAGATCATGAAGCAGAACGGTCGTGGCGCCAAGGGCCACATAGGCTTTGCCGTCAACGACATCGATGCTGCCGAGAAGTGGTTTGCCGAGCACGGGCTCGAGGTCAACGAGGAGTCGCGCGTGCTGCTGCCCGACGGCGGCACCAAGCTTGTGTACTTTAAGCGCGAGTTCGCCGGCTTTGCCGTGCACCTGTGTCGCGAGTAGCGCACAATCTGCTATAACGAAAAAAAGGGATAGGGCCGCATGGCCCTATCCCTTTTTTATGCCGAGGGGTCGACCTTTTGAGGGGGCATGAAATCGGGGTCTAATACTTTTCCCGAGAAGTGAACGAGCAGAATTGGACCCCCGAAGCATCGACACTTTGAGGGTACCGTTTCCTGCGGTTTTGATGCTGGAATCCTGCGATTATCCCGTCGAAAAATGTGGATGCTTCAGGGGTCCAAATACGCTCGTTCACTTCTCTGGAAAAGTATTAGACCTCGATTCACGAGGGGGCTTCCTACCGTGGCAGGCGAATCGTAAAGCGGCTACCGACGCCCTCGACCGAGGTCACGCCAATGGCGCCGCCATGGCTATCGACAATCCACTTAGCAATGGCAAGCCCCAGGCCCGAGCCCTGCGCGCCGGCATCGCGTGCGTTGTCGGCGCGGTAGAACCGTTCAAACGCGTGAGCTGCGGACTCCTGGTTCATACCGATACCCTCGTCCTCAACACTTATGTCGATCGCGCCCGTGCCCGTATCGGGAGTTATGGCAAACGTGACGGTCGTTCCCGCGTTCGAATACTTGGCGGCGTTCTGCACGATCACGCGCAGAGCCTGCTTCACAAGCGCCACGTCGACAGGTGCGTCGCAGCGCGGATCGTTGGCAAATGCAGCGTCAAAAGTCAGCCGATATGTGTGCCCGGCATCAATCATCTGCGATTCCTCGCACACTTCGCCGGCCAGTGCGGCCAGGTTGGTATGCGCACGCCGCAGGACCGTGCGCCCGGCATCGCCGCGTGCCAAAAACAGCAGCTGCTCCACGAGCTCCTGCATATGCTCGCTTTCGGCCTTGAGGGACGCGATGGATTCCGCCAGCACGTCCGGGTCGTCTTTGCCCCAGCGGTCGAGCATGTTTACGTAGCCCTGAATCACCGCGATGGGCGTGCGCAGCTCGTGGCTTGCATCGTTGACAAAGCGCATCTGCTGCAGCTTGGCCTCTTGCATCTGGCGCAGCAGCCGGTTGAGCGCGACCTCGATGCTTGCCAGGTCGGCGTCGCCGGTGGTGACGCTCGGCGAGTCGACACTCGCGCGCTCGATGGCCTGCTCCAGTGTTTCCATCTTGCCGCCGGAGAGTTGCATGCGGCCGAGTTCGTCCACGCGCAGGGCCAAGTCGTTGAGCGGCGCCATGGTGCGACGCACGTGCCTCGCGCCGCCGAGCATGTTGAGCACGCTGATGACCTGCCAACCCACAACGACAAAGTAGAGAGGCCATAGCGCGACGAGGTCCTGCGCGAGGGGGAAGGTCTTGGTGGTACGCGCAAGTTCGACGGTATAGGTGAGCGTTGTCAGGTCCCAGTCGCGCGCGGGCTTCAGCGACATGCCGTGAACGGCGGCGCTGGGGATCCATCCTGCGGTAAACGCGCCTTCGGGCAGCGTCTGGTTGTATCCATAGACGAGGATCGCCGCCGCAATCACCATCAGCAGCAGATCGAGCCAGACGTAGCTCATCAGGCGGCGCCATATATAGCTCCAGTTGATGGCGCGGGCGATGGAGGTGACACGCTTGGCCTCGGCGTTACGCACGGCAGACATAGCCCACCCCGCGCACGGTCTGGATGATGCGGGCGCCGCCGGCGTCCTCGATCTTGGCACGCAGGTGCGCGATGTGCACGTCGACGTTGTTGGTGTCGCCCACGTATTCGTAGCCCAGCGCCTCGTGCGCGATGCGCTCGCGTGTGAGCACGGTTTCGGCATGTGTCATAAGCAGGGCGAGAACGTCGAACTCGCGGGCCGTGAGCGCGATGGGCGAGCCGCCGACCGTGACTTCGCGGCGGTCGGGGTCGAGCACGACCGAGCCCACGGTGAGCGCGGCGGGGGAGGGCGCGACGGAAGCCTTGGTCGACTTGCTGACCGGGGGCACCGCAGCGGCGTCGCCGCCCGCGCCGCCCGCCATGCCCGCCCCAGCGCCGGCGCCACCAACGCCCGAAGCCGCCCGCACGGCCTCCGCGCGCTTCAGCGCCACGCGAATCCGTGCGAACAGCTCCTCAATCGCAAACGGCTTGGTCAGGTAATCGTCGGCACCGGCATCGAGGCCGGCCACCTTGTCCATCACGGCATCGCGCGCGGTGACCATAATCACCGGCACATCCTTGTGCTTGCGGACACGCCGCAAGACCTCCATGCCGTTGAGCTGCGGCAACAGCACATCGAGCAGAATCAGATCGTAGTCGTGCTCCAGCGCCAGGTCCACGGCGGTGCGGCCGTCGGCGGCGTGCTCCACCTGGTAGCCCTCGTGCTCCAGCTCGAGCGTCACAAAGCGGGCGATTTTCTCCTCGTCCTCTACAATCAGGATCTGTGTCATGCGTGTCCCCGTCTGCGATTACTTGTCGTCGTTCAGGTTTTGCTTGATGTCGTCCGCGGCGTCAGCGGCGTGATTCATAAGGTTGTTGATGCTGCCGGGCACGTCGCCGTCGCTATCGATGCGGTAGCGCATGCCAAAGAACAGGCCAATCAGCATGAGCCATATCGTGGCGCCCCAGGCAAACAGGGCGACGATGGGGATCAGGATGGGGATGTTGAGGATGATGGCGTCGCGGCGCGTGGCGATAAACTTGGTGTCCAGGCTCAGGCGGAAGAGCTTTTTGAGGTACTCCCACACGCTGTCCATCTTCTTGGAAAAGTCAGTCTTTTCGCTCGACTTCTCGTAGGCTGCCTGCGCGGCGACCATCTCGGCCGAGGGTTCATCGGCCGGCTCGGATTCGGTGGCGGCGTGCGCCGATGTGGTCTGGGTCTTGCCTTGCGACTCGAGCCAAATGATGGCATCCAGAACGTTGCCGTCGGTGGCGTCGAGCGCGGCCTTGGCATCGGTGTAGCTCACGTTGCACTTGGTGCGGATGGTTTCAACTTTTTCGAGGTCGTCCATGACCTGTCCTTTCGTTCGATGGGCACGACGCCAGGCGATCTGCCCGGGCGCGAGCGTTGCGTTCGGCGATCTGCGTTGCGCGGCGCCGCCCCGCCCTTGGTCGAACTTTATAGTGCAGGTTATAGATTAAGCGATTCTTGAGCCAAGATTAATGTTGGATGAGTTTTTGGGTGGTGTGAGGGAGGAGCGGAATGTGTCCATTGGGTTGCGCGGGGGAGAAACGACTCGCCTTTTGGACTGCTGCCGACGAGGTCTAATACTTTTCCGAGAAGTGAACGAGCTAAATCGGACCCCCGAAGCATCGACACTTTAGAGGTGCCGTTTCCTGGGGTTTCGGTGCTGGAATCCTGCGATTTTGCCGACGAAAAATGTGGATGCTTCAGGGGTCCAAAAACAGACGTTCACTTCGCGGAAAAGTATTAGACCTCGATAGCGGGGGATGGGGTGCCGGTGCAAAACGGCGTTAAGGGTTGGTCGAGCAGGTGGTTTTCAGGCGACTGGGACATGGCGGGCGGTTGATCACCTATACTGGTTGGGCTCAACTGGAGAGGTGATAACTAGTTATGAAATCAATCAATGTTGCAGCAGCGGTTATTCAGAAGGACGGAAAAATTCTGAGCTGCCAGCGCAGCTATGGCGAGTTTAAAGACGGCTGGGAATTTCCGGGCGGCAAGCTCGAGCCGGGCGAGACCGGCGAGCAGGCAATTGTGCGCGAGATTCAAGAAGAGCTCGAGGTCACGATCGGTAACCTCGACTATCTTTGCACGGTCGAACACGATTACGAGACGTTCCACCTGTCGATGCAGTGCTACCTAGCTACCATTCTTTCGGGGGAGTTCAAAGAGCATGCTCACGAGGATATGAAATGGCTTGATACCAATAACCTGTGGGATGTCGATTGGCTTCCGGCAGACGTTAAAGTCGTTAAGGAGCTCGAAAAGAAACTCGGGCTTATGTAAGAAAGGGGCGGGCGCCACATGGCGGCCCGCTCTTTTTTACTCGGCCTCGCTCAAATCGCTGAGCATAAACTCGTAGATGTCCTGTCGTACAGGCACATTGAGCTCATATTCGATTTCAACGGCGTTGTCGCCGCTCTTAGTTTTAATAGCTTCGAACTCACCGGTCGGATGCATTTCGCCTAAGAAATAGAACTCCTTGCCACCCTTATCGTCCTTATTCTTTCGCATAAACAAATACGTTTTCAGGCCGTTTTCCGGCCATACCTGCAGTCGCAGAATCTCGGGAGAGTTGAGCGTACGGTTGCCCTTGGAGATTGCGATAAGCTTGCTCGGCGAAACAAAGCGATCTTCATACTGAATTGACTCACTAATGTCGGGCGCCTTGTCATAGTTAATAAACACAGGGAATGTATTGGTCTTTTCGTCGTAAAAATAGCCGCCAAGATTTTGGCCGTTGATGTTCTTTTCCCAGTTCATCAAGCGGCAAACCTCTTCGTACGTGTACTTGGCGTTGAGAACGAAATTTGTGTTTTCGTACGTCTCGGCATAGTCGAGTCGGTTGCGCGCGATACCAAAATCCAGCACCTCAAGAATCTGACGTTTGAACTCTGCGTTGCGCAGAGCGGTCGCAAACACTTCGGTCAGACGAGGTCCGGTTCCATCGTCAATGAGCAGGGAAACGAAATCCTTAGGAGTGGCAAAGTCGCCCTTAAGGACTGCGATTGCCGACCTAACGGCGCTGTCCTTAAGCTGTGCGCGGTAGTTCCTAAGCGCAGCCTCGCGCATATGCCGGTAGCCCTCGTGTCCGGCTTCGACGAGCGTTTGAAGTAAATAGAGGTCTTCGAATCGCTTGCCCGCGGCAAGTTTTTGAGAAATAAATTTGAGAATCTTGGTTTGATCAGAGGAAAATTGAACCGTGTAGTCCGGCTCGTATTTGGAAAGAAATACGTGGTAGGAGCCCAGGCCGCTATTCTTGAAGATAAGCAGCGGATCGATGGAGCCGTTACGATCAAATTCGAGCAGCGAGGGAATCTTGCCGAGTTTTTGGCGCAAGTCGAGATATTCGTTTTTCAAAAACCTGACGGAGGTGAAATCGCCGCCGTCGATGGCCTTGTAAATGCGTGCCTCGGAAATACGATCGAAGCTCACGGTCGAGCATCCGGGGATCGCCGAATCGCCCTCTTGAACAAGACGGCGCAGGCGGTCTTTGTTATATGTCTTGTCACCCGAAAGCGCGATGGGCACCAGGAAGTTGCTCTGGTAGTTGCCAATAAAGTCGAGCACCAGTGCGTATTCCTTACCATCATTCAAGCGCAAACCTCGTCCGAGCTGCTGAATAAAGATGATTGCGGAGTCGGTGCGTCGAAGCATGATGATTTGATTGAGCGAGGGTATGTCGACGCCTTCGTTCATGATATCGACCGAGAAAATGTATTCGAGCTCGCCGGCTTCAAGTCGGCTGATCGCGGCATCGCGGACCTCATCGGGATCTTGACCGCTAATCGCAACCGTTCGATATCCGAGAGCGTTGAATTTGCGTGACAGTTCCTTGGCCTCGGCGTTTCGATTGCAAAAAATTAAGCCCCTGCGATTGCTTTTGGTGACGCTATATTCTTCGATCTTCTCGGTGATATGACGCACGCGCTCGTCGGACGTCAAGCGCCCGAACAGGGCGATATCTTCGACCGTTTCGTCGTCAATCTCCAGATCGTGAATGCCAAAATAATGGAAGGGGGCAAGCATCTCCTCGGCCAAAGCGTCCTGCAGCGTGATCTGGAACGCGATGACGTGATTGAAAAGAGCAAAGACGTCATAGCCGTCGGTGCGATTGGGTGTAGCGGTCATGCCCAGATAAAACCGAGGCGTAAAGTGCGACATGATGGATTGGTAACCCTGGGATCCCGTGCGGTGGGCCTCGTCGATGACGATGTAGTCGAACTCATCGGGACGGAAATCGCTCAGATGTTTGGCGACCGAAGAACACATGGCAAACACGCAGGTAGCATTGCTTATATTCTTGCCAGTTTGATAGGTGTCGAACGTATAGGTACTACCTAAGAGGCGTTCGTAGCTTGCGCGGGAGGCGTCGATAATGCGCCGGCGGTGCGCAAGAAAGAGGACGCGCCGGGGTTTAGTTGCGAGCACGTCGAACGCCGAAAGGAAGGTCTTGCCGGTGCCGGTTGCCGAGACCAGCAGGGCGCGGGTCTCGCCCTTGCGGTGGATTACGCCGAGCGCCTCAAGGGCGCGCTGCTGCATTTTATTGGGCTTGATTTCTTCGAGGTCATTCTGCGCCGGCGTTTCCGCAGATCTGAATGTCGGTTTCGATTTGGGCTTTGGCGGACGTGCCGATCGATATGCGGCATAGTTCTCAATCCAGTCTTGGGAAAGCAAAACGGTTGAGGTGTCGTTCCACAACGAATTGAACTCGCCCCTCAGTTCGCCGAGCAGGCGACTGTTCTCGACAGTCTGGTACAGCACGTTCCACTCTTTATTGCAGGTGAGGGCAGCCTGCGTCATGTTGGAGCTGCCGATGATAACCATGCTGGTCTCGCCCTTATCAAAAATGTATCCCTTGGCATGCAAATTACCCTGGAATACGCGAACTTCCATGTTGTCGTATTCCAGGAGTTTGCGAAATACATCGGGTGAGTTGAAGTTGAGATAGGTGGACGTGAGCAGCCTGCCCTTAATGCCACGCTGTTTGAGCTCCTGGAACGCCTCGACCAGGATTTGAAGACCGCCGTCTGCAACAAACGCTACGCAAAAGTCAAAGGAGCTGCAGGTTGAGAGCTGCTCTTTGATAACGGATAGTAGTGTTCCGCCTGTCGCCTTCGAGTTGGCGATGAGCTTGGGTGAATCGTTCTCGCGTGCAAGCGAGTCGAATTCAATATCAATCTGCTGCTGCGTAGTCATCCCGGCCAAACCTTTCGAAAGACTATGTTGGCGCCAGGATAACAGATCGATCGTTCGTGTTTTGGGCATATGACGGTATTGATTGCCGGCTTTGGTCTGAGGGGCGCGGTTTCTCCATTGATGTCCGCACGGCATGTGACACTTACCCTGCCGCCCTGCTCTGCCGCGGCGGCATGTGCCCAAACAACGGCCCTCTAAGGAGTCCGATATTGATGAGTGATAACACCAAGCATCTCGCAAAGAAGTGCGTTAAGGACGCGGGGCCGTGCCTCGCGCTGTGCGTGGTCGGCGCAGCGGTCGCGCTGTTGGCTGTTCTGGGACCATTCGACGTGCTCCGAAGTGCCGGTTCTCTGCGCGTTTGCATGGCCCTTGCCGGCGCTATGATGACCGGCGGCGTGCTCGATCTGATTTTTTGGGTGCTTGATCCGTTTGGATGGAAGAACGAGGGGTAAGCCCTAAGGGATGGAAGGGCTGGAACGGTTGGCTTAGTGATCGTGCAGAATGTGGGCTATCTATTTACGGGGAAGTGGTAATCCGATGACGGTCTATGTGACGGGCGATATTCACGGCGGCGTCGACATGCAAAAGCTGCGCGACTGGGATCTTGGGGATAGTCTGACGAGCGATGACTATCTGATTGTCGCGGGCGACTTTGGCTTTCCGTGGGATTTCTCTGCCGAGGAATGCATCGATATCGCCTGGCTGGAATCGCGTCCCTATACCGTGCTGTTCGTCGACGGCAATCACGAGCGTTTCGATCACTGGGCGGAGCGTCCCATGGAGCTGTGGCACGGTGGGCTAACGCAACGCCTGTCGGATACCTCTCCCATACGGCGCCTGACGCGCGGCGAGGTTTTTGAGCTCGACGGCTCAACGATCTTTACCATGGGCGGCGCCACGAGCGTGGATAAGGAATACCGCATTCCCTATTCCAGCTGGTGGCCACAGGAGCTGCCGGACGAGCGCAACTTTGAGGAGGCGCGGACAAAGCTCGACAGCGTGGGCTGGAAGGTTGACTACGTGGTCACCCATACCTGCTCTACGCGCATGCTTTCGCCCACGCTCTATCCGGGGCCTGGCTGGAATTACCCCGCCGTTGATCGGCTTACGGCATTTTTCGATGAGCTGGAAGACCGCTTGGACTACAAGCGCTGGTACTACGGGCATTTTCATCGGGATGCCAACCCTGCCGAGCGCCATACCGTGCTCTACGACTGCATCGTTCGCTTGGGCGACGAACTCCAGCCCTGGGACGTTGCGTAGGGGCGAGGTATTTGGCTACTCGGCCGTTACAGCGATGTTCTCGCGGTGCGCGCGGATGACATTCCAGCTAAAGTGCTCGATCAGCTGCTCGGCAGAGCGCGGCGTGGTGTCCGGCGCGATGCCCGTTTGCCCGGCGAGCCATCCCAGCAGTGCCTCGGGCGTGCCAAAGCGTGCGCGTAGCTCGCCCAGGTCCAGATCGCGGTCGCGCTTGGAAAGGCGGCGGCCGTCCGGCGACATGAGCAGCGGAATGTGCGCGTAGTGCGGCGTGGGAAGCCCCAGCAGATGTTGCAGGTAGATTTGGCGGGGCGTAGAGCCCAGCAGGTCGCATCCGCGCACGACCTCGGTGACGCCCATGGCAGCGTCGTCGACCACCACGGCTAGTTGGTAGGCAAAAACGCCGTCGCTGCGGCGCACCAAAAAGTCGCCGCACTCGGTGGCGAGTGCCTCGCATTGGGCGCCGTACGTACGGTCCACAAATTCGATCACGTCGCCGGTGAGGTCATCGACGGTAGGCACGCGCAGACGCGTGGCCGGGGCGCGCAGAACGCTGCGGCGGGCGATCTCTTCGACAGAAAGGTTTCGACAGGCGCCGCGGTAGATGGGCGTGCCGTCGCTGGCATGCGGCGCGCTCGCGGCGTGGAGCTCGGCACGCGTACAAAAGCAGGGATAGGTGAGGTCGGCGTCATTCAGCCGGCGCAAGGCGCTTTCGTACAGGTCCAGACGATCGTGCTGGTAGTAGGGGCCTTCGTCCCACTCAAGCCCTAGCCAGGCCAGGTCGTCAATCAATTGAGCGGCAAGTTCCGGGCGCTTGCAGCGATCGTCCAGGTCCTCGATGCGCAACACGATGCTGCCGCCTTGGCTGCGGGCCGAAAGCCACGAGCACAGGCAGCTGAACACGTTGCCCAGATGCATGCGGCCCGAGGGCGACGGGGCAAAGCGACCCACGACAGGTACGGGAACGGAGGCGGGCGGCGTTGTTGGCGCGTTCGCGGCGGGCGTTGCTATGTTGCGTGCGTTGATATCCATGCGGACGAGTATAGCGCGGGGCGCGATGGGGAGGCGTCACTGTGGTCCGCAAGTTGTCGAGGCCCCGCATTGCGTATGGTGGGCCGCAGGCTCGGTGCTTTGATTCCTGTCGATCAACTCAGTACCTTAGACAACAGAAACCCCGGCAGCTCTTCGCAACTGCCGGGGTTTCCGCGGAAAAGGGGGACATGATCCTCGAGCGAACGGCAAAGGGGCAAACCGGTTTCGCTCAACTGCTTTATGCCCCTCGGCTGGCGGCTCAATCAGCGCGTGCCGCGCCCACACAAAGCTGCTACACCTGTGACGGAGCTGTGAAGTGGTATCTATTGCTGGCGCGGGCCATGCCAAGGGTGTCCCTCATGACTAGTCATTTAAGAACGTCCCCAATGACTACCCAATGATTAGCTGCTGGCGGCAGGCATGACTTTCATCCCGTTTGGCGCTCCGGTCGCCTAGATGTTCGTCATGTGTACCCGCAAACGTGGGACAATGGCGCTGTTGGTTTTACAGACAAAGGATGTGCCTATGAACGCCCCCGTTGCCAATGCTTGTCGGCAGCGCTGCCCGTTTGCGCGATTTGCTTCCATTTGCGCACTCGTCGCGTGCGTGCTGCTGCTGTTGCCCGCCGTTGCACGTGCCGACGGGTATTCCATGACCCAAACCTATATCGGTGCCACGGTTGAGGCCGATGGATCGCTGACCGTTGTCGAGGGGCGCCAGTTTGATTTCGACGACGACATCAACGGCGTGTATTGGGATATCAATACGGGCACCAACCAGCAGGGTGGTACGGCGGGTGTCGATGTGCTGAGCGTCGAGGAAGATGATGCCGCGTTTAGCAGGGTTGACTATGCAAACAAAGGCGACAACGGCGTCTATACGGTTGAGCAGTCCGACGGCGGCGTAAAGATCAAGGTGTTCAGCCCCCACGAGAGCGGTGACAGCGCGATCTATTACGTGAGCTACACCATGACCGGTGCGGTTATGAACTGGTCCGATACCGCCGAGCTCTACTGGAAGTTTGTGGGTGACGGCTGGTCTGCGGACTCCGATGACGTCGAGATGGAAGTTTACTTCGCAAATGCCGCTGCCGGAACGGCGGCCGTCAAGGGCGATAACTTCCGTGCATGGGGCCACGGTCCGCTCACGGGCGACGTGTCGCTCGACGCGGACGAGCCCATGGTCACCTATACCATACCCTGCGTGCATCAGGGCGAATTCGCCGAGGCACGCATCGCCTTCCCCAGCGATTGGGTGCCGCAGCTCGCCGCCTCGGGCAAGGAACGCATGTCGACAATTCTGAGCGAGGAGAAGGCGTGGGCCGAGGAGGCCAACGCCCGCCGCGCTCACGCCCGCATGATCGCCAATGCACTTGCCGTGGTTAGCGTTGTCGCGGCGGTGGCCTTTACCGGCACGATCGTCGTGCTCAAGTTGCGCAAGCGCAAGCCCAAACCGCTGTTCCAGGACGAATACTTCCGCGACGTGCCCTCGGCCGACCATCCCGCCGTGCTTTCGGCCCTCATGAGCTGGAACGAGGTGCCCGATCAGGCATATATCGCCACACTCATGAAGCTCACCGACGATCGCGTGATCAAGTTAGAGGAGGCAATCGCGACCAAGGGCAAGAAGGGCCTGCTCCGTCGCGAAAAAGAGGAGCAGACGTATCGTGTGACGGTGAGCGATGCGGGCTGGAAGTCGGCCAAGGGCATTGACCGCATGGTGCTCAAGGTCTTCTTTGCCGGTGCTAAGCCCGACGAGAACGGCGATCGCTCGCGCACGTTTGACGAGCTGCAACACTATGTTAAGCAGCACGCTACGCCCGTGGGCGACAAGCTCAAGGACTATCAGAGCACCGTTAAGGGCAAACTGGCCGATAGCGAGTACGTTGCCTCGGACGGCATTGTCGCAATGGTGTTTTGCCTGGTGCTTGGTACTCTGATCGCCTTTGTTCCCGTGGGATCCATCTTCTTTACCGACGGCGCACAGGTGAACATTGTCGCCGCGGTTATCTCGGTGCCGATTGTGCTGGTGGGTATTGGCGTGGGCCTTACGTTCCGCCGCCTTACGCCGGAGGGCGCCGAGGTGGCGGCTCGCTGCAAGGCGCTCAAGCATTGGCTCGAGGACTTCACGCGTCTAAAGGAAGCCGTCCCCGGCGATCTGGTGCTGTGGAATAAACTTCTGGTGATGGGTGCGGCGCTGGGCGTTTCCAAGGAAGTTCTGCGTCAGCTTGCCGAGGCCGTGCCGCCCGAGGTGCGCGAGGCCGACGGCTTCTACGACAATTACCCCTGCTACTGGTGGTACTACCATCACTACGGAAACCAGTCTCCGCTCGATTCGTTCGATGGCGTGTATCACGAGAGCATCCGTGAGCTGGCTTCGAGTTCCGATAGCTCGAGCGGCGGCGGCGGTGGTGGCTTCTCGGGCGGCGGGGGCGGCGGCGTCGGCGGAGGCGGCGGCGGAACGTTCTAGCGGTCCTAAATTATGGGATGGGCTTTTCTCGGCAGCCGTCGGGGAAAGCCCATCCCCTTTTTATGCACCAAAATGCGCCGATCTTTTACTTTTGCCCACCGCTATTTGCAGACTCCTCTATAGGGTGATGCCAGCGAGGGTTTCGGCGACTCTTTTGTTCAAGACTGTCCCCGGCGACTAGTCATTTAAGAACGTCCCCAACGACTAGGTGTGGTTGCTGCCAAGGAGTGTCCCGGGGTGCCGGCACAAAGGGGACGTCCCTAACTGCCGGTTTTAGGCTGTTAGGTCGAGTTCGTAGAGGAAGCTTTCGCGCGGCATGTCGTGGCGGCGCTCTTCGCGGCTGGCGTGGTGCGTGGCCGTGCGCTTAAAGCCGTGCAGCTCGTAGAACTTCCACGAGCAGTTGGAGTCGGTATACAGGTGCGCTCTCGACGCTCCGCGCGAGGACAGGTGCGAGACCGCGGCATCGAGCAGAACCGAGCCAACGCCCAGGCCGTGGACATCGCGATCCACGGCAAGCAACGTGACCTCGTTGTCATGCGGCAGCGGGCTGCTCTCGAGCAGGCGGTTGTTGGTCCGAATGGTGGCGCGCACAAACGAGAGATACTCGGCACAGGCATCGGGCTCCAGCTCACGCATCTGCGACAGCAATGCGCGTTCGGTATCCATCCAATGCTCCTTAACGGTGGCGCCGCTGCTTTGCCCCGCACGTGCGAGTGCAATGCCGCGCGCCTGGCCGTCGATTACGGCGACCTGCGAAAACGTCGAGGAAGAAAGGCAATAGGCGAGGTCGCACGCGGCCTCAAGGCGGTTGTACTCTTCGTTATCCGAATTGTTATGCCAAAGCTGCTGCAAGATCAGCGCGATGGCGTCGAAGTCTTCGGTATCAAACGGTCGGTAGAGAACCCGCGAGACCATAGTGCCTCTTTCTATTGCGGATGCATATCGAGCACAGTTCTACCATGCCATTGGCATCTAATTATGGTGCCCCTGTGTTCCATCAACTCACCGTGCCTAGTGGCGCTCCTGCAACCCCCGCTCGCAAGCTTTTTCTGCACATGCGCCCGTTACGGGGTGCATCGATGCGCTCGATGCGCTACATTGAATCAGTATTTTCAATGCCGCTGCGCGAGCGCTGCAGATCGACGTATCACCGACTCACAGAGCACGGCGGCGTACCAGACAGGAGGACTGCATGGGATCTGATGTGAAGATCGCACGCGCGTTGATCTCGGTTACCGATAAGACGGGCGTCGTCGATTTCGCACGGACGCTGGTTGACGACTTTGGCGTCGAGATCATCTCTACGGGCGGCACGGCTCGTGCCATCGAGGACGCGGGCGTTCCCGTAACCCCCATCGAGGAGTTCACGGGCTATCCCGAGATGATGGACGGCCGCGTCAAGACGCTGCACCCCAAGGTTCACGGCGCGCTGCTGGCTCGCCGCGATTCCGAGCAGCACATGCAGGAGGCAGCTCAGCACGGCATTAAGCTGATCGACCTGGTCGTCGTCAACCTGTACGAGTTCGAGAAGACCGTCGCCAACCCCGAGGTCACCTTCGCGGATGCCATCGAGCACATCGATATCGGTGGCCCCTCCATGCTTCGCTCTGCCGCCAAGAACGCCGCGAGCGTTACCGTCATCTCCGACCCGGCCGACTATGATGCCGTCCTGGCCGAGATGCGCGAGACCGGTGGCTGCACCACGCTTTCCACCCGTCGTCGCCTGCAGGTGAAGGTCTACCAGACCACCGCCGCCTACGACACGGCTATCTCCCGTTGGCTTGCTGCCCAGGCAAGCGACGTGGCGGACACCTCTGCCAAACTCGAGGTCTCGCTGGAGAAGGTCGACGACCTGCGCTATGGCGAGAATCCTCAGCAGAAGGCTACGGTCTACCGCTTTGCCGATGGCTGCGAGAACTCCGCGAGCTCGCAGTTCCCGCTCGTGGGCTCCGAGCAGATTCAGGGCAAGCCGCTCAGCTACAACAACTATTTGGACGCCGATGCCGCTTGGAACCTGGTTCGCGAGTTCGACGAGCCTGCCTGCGTGATCCTCAAGCATCAGAACCCCTGCGGCTCCGCCGTTGCCGAGGACATCACGGCTGCCTATGACCGCGCCTTTGCCTGCGATCCCAAGAGCGCTTTCGGCGGCATCATCGCCTGCAACCGCGAGGTTCCCTTTGAGCTGGTTGAGCACTTTGCCGATCAGAACAAGCAGTTCGTCGAGGTCATCATCGCCCCGAGCTACACCGCCGAGGCGCTCGAGCGCATGGCCAAGCGCCCCAACCTGCGCGTGCTGGCTACCGGCGGCGTGGACCACGGCGCCGAGGTGGAGCTGCGCTCCATCGACGGCGGCATGCTGGTGCAGGAGGTCGACCACGTGATCGAGGATCCCGCGACCTTTACGTTCCCCACCGACCGCAAGCCCACCGATGCCGAGATGGCCGAGCTTGAGTTTGCCTGGAAGGTCTGCAAGGGCGTCAAGTCCAACGCCATCCTGGTCTCCAAGGGTAAGGCCGGCATTGGCATGGGCCCGGGCCAGCCCAACCGCGTTGACTCCGCACTGCTTGCCTGCGAGCGCGCCGAGGACTTCTGCGAGCGCGAGGGCGTGGAGAAGGGCGGCTTTGCCTGCGCAAGCGACGCGTTCTTCCCGTTCCGCGACAACGTCGACGTGCTTGCTGAGCACGGCGTGACCTGCATCATCCAGCCCGGCGGCTCCAAGCGCGACGACGAGAGCATCCAGGCCTGCAACGAGCATGGCATCGCAATGGTCTTCACGGGCGCCCGCCACTTCCGCCACTAATGATCGTTACGCGGTTTTACCAAACCGCGTAACTGCTCGACGCTGCGCCGGCCCCAAGCACCTCATCTCGCCGCTCAAACCGTCGCTCGCGTACAGAAGTACGCATCGCTCCTCTTTCGCGGCGACCTGAGGCACTTGGGTCCGGCTCGCTGGCTTATGCTCCACCAGCGGTATTGGCTCGCCCCGAACTAAAGCTATCTATTGCCGCCTGTGCCGGTTGGTGCAGGCGGCTTTTTTGGGTATAACGGTGCGGTGTATGTTTTTGAGAAAGGTTGGATATGGCCGTTGTGGATGATGCCGAGCTGTTTGGCAATGCCGAGGACCAGCGTGCGTACGAGGACTTTTGCGCCAATCAGGAGGCGGTCGAGAAGTTTACGCTCGACAAGCCCGCGCTTGTCTGCCGTTGGCGCATGTCCAACAAAAAGGTGCCCATGCTCAACCGCCACATTCGTGCGCTGTCCGAGCGCCTGGTGCAGGGCGAGCCGCTCACCCATAACATGCTCAGCTGGGCCAAGCAGCACGTTGAGTGGTCGCTTGCCGAGGGCGATTACACCGCGCGCGACGGCGTGCTCATGCTGGTGATCGACGTTAACGGCAATGCCGCCATGACGGTGGGGGAGTACGAGCCGCTGGCCGATACTTCGGCCAAGGCGCTGCGTGCCCGCTCCGCCGAGGCCCGCTCCGAGGCCGACGAAACCGGCGTGGCGCCCGAGCTGCTCGCCGCCGTCAACAACGGCGAGCTGGTCTTTGTGGCACCGGCGGACGAGTGCCTGTGTGGCACGGCGACGCTTATCGAGCAGCTGGCCCAGACCAAGGGCATCCCGGTCACGCGCGTGGACATTCCCGCGCAGCTCAAGGGCGCGCTGTTCCTGGTGAGTGACGAGCACGGCGTGGTCCCTGCCGCCGAGACGGACGCCGCCGAGTCCGACGCCGCTACGGTTGCCTTCTTTGCCGAAGGCTACGAAAAGCTCCGTGCCCACCGCTAAATGATTTTCCTGGGACGGGGATTTAATAATCATTTGATCCTCGCTCCCGTTGCGAGCGAGGGGCGAGCCAAACGCTTTCGTTCGCGAACAGTTCTGTCACCTTGGTGCCTCGCGAGGCACGCACCTGCGGCTCCGCGGTCATAATGGGGCAAGACAACCAAGAGGGGAGCGGAATCCATGGCGCTGATCTATGTCGTTGAGGACGACGAGCGCATTCGTCGTGAGATTGTCGACATCCTTGCCCGCGCCGGGTTTGAAATCGAGGCCTGCGAATCGTTTGAGCATGTCTCGCGCGATATCCTTGCCGCCGCGCCCGACCTGGTGTTGCTCGACCTCACGCTTCCCGTCAAGGACGGCCAACATATCTGCCACGAGGTTCGCCGCGAATCCGAGGTTCCTATCATCGTCCTCACGTCGCGCACGACCGAGATCGACGAGGTCATGGCCATGACGCTTGGCGCGGACGACTTTGTTCCCAAGCCTTACAGCGCCCGTGTGCTCGTGGCGCACATCAATGCGTTGCTGCGCCGCACCGCGGCGGCGGGCGATCGCAGCACGCTCGTCCACAAGGGGCTGGAGCTCGACCTCGCCCGCTCCATGGTCACCAATACGGCAACCGGCGACAGTACCGAGCTCACCAAAAACGAGCTGCGTATCCTCTCGCTGCTCTTGGGCCGCGCGGGCAAGATTGTCTCGCGCTCGGCTATCATGCAGGACCTGTGGGACTCCGACGCCTTCGTGGACGACAATACGCTCACCGTCAATATCAACCGCCTGCGCACCACGCTCGAAAAAATCGGCATCAAGGGGTATTTGACGACGCATCGCGGCCAAGGCTATTCGGTCTAGGGGCCGGTTATGTCGTTTGCCAAGTTCTTTAAAGATGCACTGCTTCCCGTTGCCGTGTGGATCTGCGGCGTGCTGCTGAGCTGTTTTGTACTGACGGTCGCCGGCGCCCCGGCATCCATCGTGGTCGTGGCGGTCGGTGTGTCCTTTATCTTTGGCATGCTGGGCATCGTGATCGAGTACGTGCGCCGTCGTCGTTTTCTGTGCCAGCTGGAGTGCGCGGCAGAGGAGCTGGGGAGCCCCGCATGGGTGCAGGAGATGGTGCAATGCCCGACCTATGCCGAGGGCGAGCTCGAATATGAGGTCTTGCGCCGGGTGGGCAAAGCCGCTTGCGACGAGGTGGCGGAAGGCCGGCGCCAGACCGATGACTACCGCGACTATATCGAGAGCTGGGTCCACGAGGCCAAGCTGCCCCTGGCGGCGGCTCATCTGATTTTAGAAAACCTGGACGGCAGCGAAGACGACCTGTCGCGCGTGGATGACCTGGGTCGCGAGCTGGCTCGCGTGGAGCGCTATATCGATCAGGCGCTGTACTATGCGCGCTCGGAAGTCGTAGAGCGCGACTACCTAATTCGCCGCTGGGGTCTCAAGAGCTTGGTGACGGGCGCGATTAAAGCCAACGCGCGCGAGCTCATTGCGGCGCACGTGGCTCCGGTGTGCGAGAACCTCGACTTTGAGGTGTTCACCGACGAGAAATGGCTCGAGTTTATTCTGGGCCAGCTCATTCAGAACAGCATTAAATATGCGCGTGAGGACGGCGCGAAGATTGTGTTTTCGGGTGCGTTGCTGGACGAGGGCCTGGCAAACGAGCGCATCGAGCTTACCGTCGCGGACAACGGCTGCGGCGTGAGCGCGGCTGACCTGCCGCGCGTGTTCGAGAAGGGCTTTACCGGCGATAACGGCCGCACCACCAAACGCGCAACGGGCATCGGCCTCTACCTGGTGGCGCGCCTGTGTTCCAAGATGGGCATCGACGTCACCGCGGCATCGGAGCCGGGCGAAGGCTTTGTCGTAACATCCGCTTTCTCGACCAACAAGTTTCAATACTTCGAGTAGTCGGGCCGTCTTGTGGTGCGGACGGCTATGTTCCCGAGCGTGAACATGGCTATGAGGCTCTAAAAAAATCACCCAAACAAAACGTGCCGCCCCGAACAAAACGTGCCGCCCCGTTTGGGGCGCCACGCCATTTTTTATCAGCCAACTCGTTGAAGTAAGGTTGCGAAGGCCGCGGGGCCGGGAGGGGTTTCCTAAGGGCACATCCCGCAGCCGCAACGCGGCGAGGACGTGCCCTTAGGAAACCCCGCAGGCCCCGCGGCCGGTGGGAGCAACGCTACTTCACGACCAGAATGTCGCAGTCGGTGTTGCGCAGCAGGAATGTCGAAATCGAACCCAGGAGCGCATACTTGATCGAGGAAAGGCCACGAGCGCCGCAGAGCACCAGATCGGGCTTGACCACGTCGAGCATCTCGTCCTTGAGCGTCTCGCGAATACGGCCGGCGCGAATCATGACTTCGACCTCGGGAATGTTGGGATTAGCCTTGGCCTCTTCGAGCTGCTTGGCGATGGAGTTCTTAAAGGCCTCCTCCAGGCCGTTGACCAGATCGACCGGATAGGAACCGGCGCTCTCGAGCGCCGTGGAATCGATGACGTGACCGATGATCAGCTTGGCGCCATTGTTTGCGGCGACCTTGATAGCGCGTGTGAGCACAAAATCCTGCTGCTCAGTACCGTCGAGTGAAACAAATACCTTGGTATAGCCCTCGTTCATGGTTTCCTCCTTGGTCTATCGCACGGGCGCGGGGCTCGTGCATCGGACGACGTGTTGGCCGCCGGACACTTTAGCTTGTTGCAGTTATACCCAAGGATTTCGGTTTGACCGCTCGCAATTCTGTGAACGGGCGAGATTTTTGGTAAGGGTGGGCGCGGCCGCGGCCGAACGGTTGATAATGGGACATCGCCCGCAACCGTCCGCAGAACAACTATCGGCGGGTGACAAACGAGGGGGTCCCTTTGGATATCATCGAGCTTCTAAAATCTGCCTTCATGGGCCTGGTCGAGGGCATCACCGAATGGCTGCCCGTTTCGTCGACGGGCCACATGATCTTGGTGGACGAGTTCGTCAAGATGAATGTGAGCGAGACATTCTGGAATATGTTCCTGGTCGTGATTCAGCTTGGCGCCATTTTGGCCGTTTGCGTTCTGTTCTTCTACGACTTAAATCCGTTCTCGCCCAGCAAGGGCAAGGAGGGTCGTCGCGACACCTGGGTGCTGTGGGGCAAGATTGTGCTTGGCTGTATTCCCGCCGCGGCGATCGGTCTGCCGCTCAACGACTGGATGGAGGAGCATTTCTATAACGCTCCCGTCGTGGCGCTGGCGCTCATCGTGTACGGCGTGTTGTTTATCGTGATTGAGAACTGGCGTGCAAGTAAGCGCGAGAACGCCGCTCTTGCCGATTCGTTTGGTTCGCGTGCTGTGGTGGCGGGCGGGCGTCCCGCCGGTGCACACTTCGCGTCGCCTGCGGCGGATATTGCCGAAGACAATGACAATGACGAGGATTTGGATTTTGGATCCATCGCCACGCTCGAGGACCTGAGCTGGAAGACCGCATTGGGTATCGGTTGCTTCCAGGTGCTTTCGCTGATTCCGGGCACATCACGCTCCGGCTCTACCATTATCGGCGGCCTGCTGCTGGGCTGCACGCGCTCGGTGGCGTCCAAGTTCACGTTTTTCCTGGCCATTCCCGTTATGTTTGGCGCGAGCGCGCTCAAGCTGGTCAAGTACTTCGTTAAGGGCGGTGCGTTTGGCACCAACGAGATTGCCATTCTGGGCGTGGGCTGCGTCGTGGCCTTTGTGGTTTCGCTTATTGCCATCAAGTGGCTCATGGGCTTCGTTCGCCGTCACGACTTTAAGTGCTTTGGCGTCTACCGCATTATTCTGGGCATCGTGGTGCTCGCGTACTTCTTTGTTCTGGAGCCTATGCTCGGCCTGTAACTTAGTCGACGCTGCGCGGCGGCCAGAGCGCGGCGCACGGAGTCGTGGTGTGATTTGCGTCGGTGTCCACGCGGCTCGGTATACTGGTACGGCTCAAACTATGGCGCCGCCCGCAGGCGCGCCGTCCGTCAGATGAGGAGTCGCCCATGACCCAGCCCTTGCCCTGGGAAAAGAACGCCGCGGTACCCGTGCCGCCCGCGCCGGAATCCGTGCCGCTCGATGCATACACCGCCCCCGCTGCGCCGGAGCCCGAGCTCGTTCCGCTCGACATCTACGATGCTCCCGCGCCGGCACCCAAGCCCGTCAAGCCGCTCGTCGACATCGACAGCCTTAATCCCGCCCAGCGCGAGGCCGTCCTGACCACCGAGGGCCCGTTGCTGGTCCTCGCCGGCGCAGGCTCGGGCAAGACTCGCGTCCTGACCTTCCGCATCGCGCATATGCTCGGCGACCTGGGTGTTAAGCCTTGGCAGGTTCTTGCCATCACGTTTACCAACAAAGCCGCGGCCGAGATGCGCGAGCGTTTGACGGCGCTCATTCCCAGCGGTACCCGCGGCATGTGGGTGTGCACCTTCCACGCCATGTGCGTGCGCATGCTGCGCGAGGACGCCGACCTGCTGGGTTACACCGGTCAGTTCACCATCTACGATGACGATGACTCAAAGCGCATGGTGCGTGACATTATGCAGGCGCTCGGCATCGAGCAAAAGCAGTTCCCCATCAACATGATTCGCAGCAAGATCAGTTCGGCCAAAAACGCCATGATCGGCCCCGAGGACATGCTCAAATCCGCCGATAGCCCCAACGACAAAAAGGCCGCGCAGGTCTACCTGGAGCTGGAGCGCCGCCTGCGCGCCGCCAACGCGATGGACTTCGACGATTTGCTCGTGCGCACACTCGAACTGCTGCGCACCCGCCCCGAGGTGCTCGACAAGTACCAGGAACGCTTCCGCTACATTAGCGTCGACGAGTATCAGGACACCAACCACGTCCAGTACGAAATCGCCAACCTTCTGGCCGCCAAGTACCAAAACCTCATGGTTGTGGGCGACGATGACCAGTCCATTTACAGCTGGCGTGGCGCCGACATCACCAACATCTTGGACTTTGAGCAGGACTTTAAAAACTGCAAGACTGTTAAGCTCGAGCAGAACTACCGCTCTACGGGCCATATCCTAAACGCCGCCAACGCCGTGGTGCGCCACAACTCGCAGCGCAAGGACAAGCGCCTGTTTACGGCCGAGGGCGATGGCGAGAAGATTCAGGCCTTCCAGGCGAGCGACGAGCGCGACGAGGGCCGCTGGATTGCCGGTGAGATCGAGAAACTGCATGCCAAAGGCACGAGCTACGACGACATCGCCGTGTTTTATCGCACCAACGCCCAGTCGCGTATTCTCGAAGATATGTTTCTGCGCGCGGGCGTGCCCTATAAGATCGTGGGCGGCACTCGATTCTTCGACCGTGCCGAGATTCGCGACGTCATGGCCTACCTCAAGATGATCGTGAACCCGGCCGACGAGATGAGCGTCAAGCGCGTCATCAACACACCGCGCCGCGGCATTGGCTCCACCTCAATCCAAAAGATCGAGCAGCTGGCACGCGACAACCGTTGCTCGTTCTTCCAGGCTTGCGAGATCGCGTGCGCCGAAACCGGCATGTTTAGCGCCAAGGTGCGCAACGGCCTGTCGAGCTTTGTCTCGCTGGTGCGCGAGGGCCGCCGCATGGACGGCGAGCTCAAGGACGTTGTCGAGATGATCGTCGATAAGACGGGCCTGCTGCAGGCGTTTCGCGCCGAGGGCACCATGGAATCTGAGAGCCGCGCCGAGAACATCCAGGAATTTCTGGGCGTTGCGGCGGAATTTGAGGAGACGCACGAGGATATCGAGGGTACGCTCGAGAGCCTAGAAGAGCTGCGCGCAGCCGGTGTTGCCGACGTGCCTGCCGGCGCCGAGCCCGAGCCCGTCGTGGTGAGCGTGTCTGCGCCCGAACCGGGGCCATCTGTCCCGGCATCCTCGTTTGAGGCGCTCGTCGGCGCCCGTGACGCCGCGGGCTCCAATCCGCTCGATGGCTTGGCCGCTCCGGCGCTGTCTCCGCAGGATGCCCTGGCCGCCGCCATCGCAGGCAACGCGTATGCCGCGCCGACGGAGCTGTCGGCGGGTGCCGTGCATGCCGGCGAGATCGAGCGTACCTACGGTCCGCTCACCTGCAAGGCGCTGCCGGCACTCATGGAGTGGCTGGCCTTGCGCTCCGACTTGGATTCCCTGGCCGGCGAGACGCATGCCATTACCATGATGACCATCCACTCCGCCAAGGGCCTGGAGTTTCCGGCGGTGTTCGTGGCCGGCATGGAGGAGGGTATCTTTCCGCACGTGCACGACTTTGGCGGCAGCGATGATCCGGGCAAGCTCGAGGAGGAGCGTCGCCTGGCCTACGTCGCCATCACGCGTGCCCGCAAGCGCCTGTTCTTGACCTATGCGGCCACGCGTCGCACCTACGGTTCGACCTCCGCCAACCCGCGTTCTCGCTTTCTCAACGAGATTCCGTTTGAGGATATCGAGTTTAGCGGTATCGGTTCTGCCGGTTTTGAGGGCACGGGCTGGGAGAAGCGCGGCGACCGTCGCGGCACCTTTGGCTCGGGCACGGGTTCGGATATGTATGGCGGCAAGGTGTTTGGTTCGCATACGCGCTCGACCGGCGGTTCCGGTTCGCGCGGCGGATCGAGCTTCGACGATTTCTTTGGCGGCAGCAGCTACGGGATCGAGCGCCATCGTGGGGTCTCGCCCGACGCCGGTCGCGTTGCCTCGACCTTTGGCTCGGGCGCACCGCGAGCCAAAAAGCCGTCGTCCAAGGTGTCCCCGACAGTGGAGCGCAAGGTCGATCGCGCCAGCGCGTCGCAGGACTTTGCCGCGGGCGATACCGTGAGTCATAAGACCTTTGGCACGGGTACCGTGATCTCGGTCGCTGGAGACATGATCGAGGTCCAATTCGAAAAGACCGGCCAGACCAAAAAGCTTATGAAGGGCTTTGCGCCGATCGTCAAGCTGAATGCCTAACTGCGAGGTTGACCGGGCGCGCCGGGGGCTTTGGTCGCCTGCTCGGACAGTCCTGCTCGCACGGAGAGCACATTAAGTGCTCTCCGGCTCGTGCGGAACTCGCGATCGACCAAAGCCCCCGACGCGCCCTCTTCCTTGTGGCGTTTTGGCCTGCAGCTTGCGAACGTCGCTCTGCTCGTTCGCTTTTTGATCTGGAGAGCCGGGTGGGCTGATAGATAGATACGAGTAGGGGCTCTTCCGTACATGGTCGGGAGAGCCCCTTGTTGCGTTTTGGTTGTTGGCGCGACCTAGAGGTGGCTGATAATCAGTTCCATCTGGCCTTCGAGGTCAATGGAGCTGACGGTGCTGGGTGCCAGCAGGTGACTTCCCTTGTGGACGGGGTCGCCGCAGACGGTGCCTTCGCCGTCGATGACCGACAGGCACATGAAGGGCCAGCGCTGCTCCAAGGTCTTGCTGCCGTCGACGCGTACGCGATCGACAGTGTAGCAGGAGCAAGACTCGAGCTCGGTTACGCCGTTCACCTCGGGCGCGGCCACCGTGCCGTCGGTCGGAGCCTGAGCATCAAAGTCGATGCAGTCGAGGCTCTGCTCAATGTGCAGCGGACGCAGCTTGCCGTCGGTGCCGGGACGGTCGTAGTCGTACAGGCGATATGTCACGTCGCTTGACTGCTGCGTCTCCAAAATGAGCGTGCCGGTCTTGATGGCGTGTACGGTACCGGAATCAATCTGGAAAAAGTCGCCCTTGTGGATCGGCAGCACGTTGAGCATGTCGTCCCAACGGCCGTCCTCGATCATCTGCGCGGCCTCGGCGCGGTCATGCGCGCGCTGGCCGACGATGATCGTGGCGCCGGGCTCGCAGTCCAGCACATACCAGCACTCGGTTTTGCCCAGGCTGCCGTTCTCGTGCTTGGCGGCGTACTCGTCGTTGGGATGAATCTGGATCGAAAGGTCGTCCTTGGCGTCCAGAATCTTAACGAGCAGCGGGAACTCCTTGCCCTCGCACCTGCCAAAGAGCTCGCGGTGCTCGGCCCACAGCCACGACAGCGTGTGGCCGGCATACGGGCCCTCCGCAATCTGGCAGTCGCCGTTGGGGTGGGCCGAGATGGCCCAACACTCACCGATGGGACCCTCGGGAATGTCGTAGCCAAATACGGTTTCGAGCTGGCGGCCGCCCCAGATCTTCTCGTGGAAGATCGGCGTCAGTTTAATCAAATCGGACATATTCATACCCCATTGTGTTGCGCGGGCGTTGCACAAACAGCTCAAAACGAGCGCCCGCATGACTACAAAAACCTATGCCAACGTTACGTTGTGCAACTCAAAGCGGTCGCCAACGTTGCGCGAGACCGAATACTCAAAGGCCGCGCCGCTGTCCAAAAAGCCAATCTGGTTGAGCTCGAGTAGGGGAGAGCCAGGTTTGGTGTCCAGGCGCTCGGCTTCTTCCTCGGTTGCTGCCACGGCGCGAATGGTACGGTGGAAGCTCGAGATCTTCAGCCCACATTGCTCGCGGACAAAGCGGTAGACCGATCCGTACAGGTCCTTCTTTTTAAGGCCCGGAATCAGCTCGAGGGGCATGTAGGTGTACTCGATAACGATGGGCTTCTCATCGGCCTGACGCACGCGCACGATGTGATAGGCAAAGTCATCCTCGGCAATTCCCAGCTGGGCTGCGATGTCCGCTGGTGGATTAACAATCGAGAAATCGTAGACCACCGAGGTCACCTTCTCCCCGCGGTGCTCATACGAAAAGCCCTGGGCACGGTCGTTTTTGCCCTGGAAAAACGCTTGGCCGGGAAGCCCCGCCGTGTCCTTAACGTAGGTACCCGATCCACGACGGCTGGTAACAAGACCTTCCTCGGTGATTTGCTCGATAGCTCGTTTGACGGTGATTTTGGAAACGCTATAGAGCTCGCAGAACTCAACGACGGTGGGAAGCTTGTCGCCTGGTTTAAGAGCGCCATCCTCAATACTTCGACGAATATCTGCAGCTATCGCCTCGTATTTGGGAATCATGGAACCTCCTTTCCAACTTGATTGAGTATAAAAGAAAGTATACTCAACACCTAAGTATCCCTATTGAGTCATTGAAAAGTTCGATAGATATATTACTAAAAGTCGCTTTGCGCTAAAAATAAAAGCGCTCTAAATAAATATACATTCGAATAATGTCGTGTTGAGAAATCTAATCGGTCCGAGGACGGGGCCGAACCGATTTAGCACCCAGCGAACCGAATCCTGTATTCTGCATTTCCTCAGATAAAACCTACCAAAACAAACCTGTCCCTTTTTGGTATGTTTTTGCCTTGGGAGCGGTACCATACAGACAATGTTTAAACGAGAAAGGCGGGCCCCTATGGAACCTAAGCAGTACTACATCGGCATCGACGTCGGCGGCACTTCGGTTAAGGAGGGCCTGTTCGACGGGGATGGCAACCTGCTTGCGAAGGTCAGCGTGCCCACGCCTCCCATCGTTGACGCTGCGGGCTTTGCCGCGGTGACCGAGGCTATCGACCAGGTGGTCGCCAAGGCACAGATTCCGCGCGCCTTTGTGGCGGGCATTGGCCTTGCTGTTCCGTGCCCCATTCCGGCAGCGGGCGATGCCAAGGTCAAGGCCAACATTGCCATTAACCTGCCCGAGTTGAAGATCGCCATTCAGGAGCACTGCCCCGATGCGGTCGTTAAGTACGAGAACGATGCCAACGCCGCTGCCATGGGCGAGGCTTGGCTCGGTTCTGCCAAGGACGTGCAGAATGTGGTGATGGTCACCATCGGTACCGGCGTGGGCGGCGGCGTTATCGTCAACGGCGATGTGGTGTCGGGTGTTGTGGGCGCCGGCGGCGAGATTGGCCATATGTGCCTGAATCCGGCTGAGGAGCGCACTTGCGGCTGCGGCGGCCATGGCCACCTGGAGCAGTATTCCAGCGCCACCGGCGTGGTGAGCAACTACCTTGCCGAGTGCAAGAAGGCGGGCGTCGAGCCCATCGAGCTCACCGGCCCCTCCGATTCCAAGGACGTGTTCCAAGCCTGCCGCGAGGGTGACAAGCTCGCGCTGGCCGCGGCCGATACCATGGCCGACTATCTCGGCCGCGCCCTGGCGCTTATTGCCAACGTGGTCGATCCCGAGATGTTCCTGATCGGCGGCGGCGCCTCCGCCTCGGCCGATGTCTACCTCGATAAGGTTCGCGAGTACTTCCAGCGCTACGCGCTATCCGCCTCGCGCGAGACGCCCATTAAGGTTGCCTCGCTCGGAAACGACGCCGGCATCATCGGTTCTGCCTACGTAGCCCTGCGCGCTGCCGGCAAATAGCTGGTGCAAGGGGGCCAGGTTACTTTGCACCAACATGGTGCAAAAGGGACAGCCTTGGCCCCCATACCTGCCACAAAATATGCCGTGGCCCTTCCGTCCCCAAAGGCCAGCTGCCAGCGTGCTACCATAGCTACGTCTAAGTACACATACCAAGTGGAGGATACCCATGGCAAACGTTCTTGTCTTTGGTCACCAGAACCCCGATAACGACGCCATCATGAGCGCCGTCGTTCTGTCTCAGCTGCTCAACCAGGTTGAGTATGCCGGCAACACCTATGAGGTCTGCGCTCTTGGTCAGCTTCCGGCAGAGTCCGCCAAGCTGCTCGCAGACGCCGGCATTGCCGAGCCCCGCGTGATTGAGTCCGTCGAGGCCGGCCAGCTTGTCGTTCTCACCGACCACAACGAGTCCGCCCAGTCCGTCGCCGGCCTTAAGGACGCCACGGTCTTTGGCGTCGTTGACCATCACCGCATCGGCGACTTTGAGAGCGCCGGCCCGCTGCACTACATCTGCCTGCCCTGGGGTTCCAGCTGCACCATCGTCACTAAGCTTGCCGGCGTGCTCGGCGTTGAACTTTCCGACGTTCAGGCCAAGCTGCTGCTCTCGGCCATGATGACCGACACGCTCATGCTCAAGAGCCCCACCACCACCGATGTCGACCGCGCCGTCGCCGCCAAGCTCGGCGAGCAGGTGGGCGTCGACCCGGTCAAGTTTGGCATGGAGGTCTTCCTCACCCGTCCGTCCGGCTCCTTCACCGCAGCCGAGATGGTCGGCAACGACATCAAGATGTTCGAGCCCGCCGGCAAGAAGCTGCTCATCGGCCAGTACGAGACCGTCGACAAGAGCCGTGCGCTCGGCATGATCGACGAGATCCGCGAGGCCATGCGCGCCTACGCCGCCGAGAAGGGTGCCGACGGCATCGTCCTGTGCATCACCGACATCATGGAGGAGGGCTCGCAGGTCCTGCTCGAGGGCGAGACCGAGGCCGCTCAGAAGGGCCTGGGCATTGCCGACGAGCACGACGGCGTCTGGATGCCGGGCGTCCTCTCCCGTAAGAAGCAGGTCGCTGCCCCCATCATGGCCGCCTGCTAGGTTTTGTAGCCTGCTACGACCGGACCGCGGACGCCCCGCGCTCCGGTCGTTTTTTGTGCGCGGGACCGCGTCCTCTATTGGACAGGGGCGCCCGTACCGTTGGGCAAATAATGTTCAACCTGTGGTTCCGCTTTTCGGCCACGCCTGCGTGCTTGTCGTGCAGGGTAGGCTAGATGCAAGCGTAATACGTTGGAGCGCGGTGCCGCCACTTGGGCGGGCCGTGCTTTTTTAAGACGGGAGCTTTCCCGTGAAAGGAGCCGCCCATGGCAGCAACTGAGCAGCTGTTCAACGTTCGTGAGCGCAAGCGCTTTGAACGTCATGACATCTGGGAGCGCATCGCCGAGAACGGTACGATTTCCGCCGCCGTCATGGTCATCGCCGCCATCGCCGCCGTTATCTGCGCCAACACCGATGTCTACGAGGCTATCCATCACTTTTTGGAGACCCCGCTGTATGTGGGTCTGGGCAACCTTACGGCTGGCCTTACCGTCGAGCTTTTCGTCAACGACTTTCTCATGGCGATCTTCTTTTTGTTGGTGGGCATTGAGCTTAAGTACGAGATGACGGTCGGCGAGCTCAAGAATCCGCGTCAGGCCATGCTTCCCATGCTGGCAGCCGTGGGCGGCGTCGTCGTTCCCGCCTGCATCTACCTGATCTTTAACCATGCCGGCGCCCGCAACGGTTGGGCCATCCCCATGGCAACCGATATTGCCTTTGCGCTGGGCGTGCTGTCGCTTTTGGGCAATCGCGTGCCCAACGGCGTGCGCGTGTTCTTCTCGACGCTCGCCATCGCCGACGACCTCATCTCCATCGCCGCCATCGCCATTTTCTACGGCCAGAGCCCCAGTCCGTTTTGGCTGGGTGCCGCTGCAGTTGTGACCTGCGCACTTGTGTGGCTCAACAAGACTCAGCATTATCGCCTTGCCCCGTACTCGGTGCTTGGTCTGCTGCTGTGGTTTTGCATGTTTAAGAGCGGCGTGCACGCCACGCTTGCCGGTGTCATCCTGGCCTTCACCATCCCGGCCAAGTGCGGTGTTAAGCTCGATAGCCTTACCGATTGGCTTGGCGAGTACCTGCCGTTGCTCGACGACCGTTACGACGACGAGGCGCACATCCTGGGCCAGCACGACTTTACCCTTTCGACTACCAAGGTCGAGCGTGTCATGCACCGTGTGACCCCGCCGCTCATCCGCATGGAGCGCCTGATCTCCACGCCGGTCAACTTTGTGATCCTGCCGATCTTTGCGTTTGTCAACGCGCAGGTTCGCCTGGTGGGCGTGGACATGAGCGTGCTGCTTACCGACCCGGTGACCCTCGGCGTGTACTTTGGCATGCTGCTGGGTAAGCCGATCGGTATCTTTGGCGTGACGTTTGCCCTGGTCAAGCTTAAGGCTTGCGAGCTGCCTCATAACGTTAACTGGCATATGATCGCCGGCGTGGGCATTTTTGGTGGCATCGGCTTTACCATGTCGATCCTCATCAGCGGTCTCGCCTTCCCGACGGCCCAGTTCGAGGTTCTGGCCGCCAAGGCCGCCATTCTTGCCGGTTCTGTTACCGCGGCCGTGCTGGGCATGATCTACATGAGCGTGGTCTGCAAGCACCCTTCGCCCAAGGACGAGTAGGAGCGCGAAAACCGGGCCGGACATGCCCCGGATGCCCTCGTGTGAAAAAATGCCGTTTGTGAGCACTGTCACAAACGGCATTTCATTTATTTGCCATTTTTATTCCACGGTGCCGTAGACGGCGCCCCAGCCGTGGGCGGCAAGGGCCGAGTTAAGCTGGTCGCAAAGCGATTGGCGGTCGTAGTAGCCGGGCGGCAAAAGATTCACGATTTCCATGAGATCGGGCGCCAGGTCCAAGATCTCCGCCTGAACGATTAGATCCAGGCGGTCAATGGCCTTACGGTCATAAAACAAGCCGTCGACCAGACGCTGCAGGTCTCCGAACTCCTCGGCTTGAAAAGAGCCGTATTCCATACTGCCTCCTTGGATGTGCCATGCGGCTATACGGGTCATACGGTGGATATCGCATTCATTGCGATGGTCTTAATCTATCACGGCTTCATACCGTTGCGGCGGTAGCGGTCTATACTTAGACAAACTGCAACGTCCCGCTTTGCGAAAGGTCGCACCCATGCAGACGATCTACCAGAAGATGGAAACCACCGAACTCGATGCCGCCATCGAGGCGCTCAAAGCCGAGGTTGCCGAGGTCAAGGCCAAGGGCCTGGCGCTCGACATGGCGCGCGGCAAGCCGTCGCCCTCCCAGGTGGACATCTCGCGCCCCATGCTCAATATCCTCAATGCCGACGCCGATCTGCACGACGGTAACGTCGACTGCTCCAACTACGGCTGCTTTGAGGGCATTCCCTCGGCACGCAAGCTGGCGGGGGAGTTCCTGGGTTGCCCCGCCGATCAGACGCTCGTACTGGGTTCGTCGAGCCTTTTGATCGAGCACGATATCGCCGGTATGTTCTGGCGCTGCGGCTCGTGCGGCAGCGAGCCTTGGGAGGCTTATGAGGCCGCGCACGACGGCAAGAAGGTCAAGTTCCTGTGCCCGGTTCCCGGCTACGACCGTCATTTTGGCATCACCGCCGACCTGGGTATCGAGAACGTCCCCGTCGCGATGACCGGCAGCGGCCCCGACATGGACGAGGTAGAGCGCCTGGTTGCCGCCGACGACTCCATCAAGGGCATCTGGTGCGTGCCCAAGTATTCCAACCCCACGGGCATCACCTTTAGCGAGGACACCGTGCGCCGCTTGGTCGAGATGCCCACCGCCGCGCCCGATTTTCGCATCTTTTGGGACAACGCCTACTGCGTGCACGACCTGTACGACGAGACCGACGAGCTCGCCAACATCTTCGATCTTGCCCGCGCGGCGGGTACCGAGGACCGCGTGGTGGCATTCGCCTCGACGTCCAAGATCACCTTCCCGGGCGCGGGCATCGGCTTTATCGGTGCGAGTCCCGCGGTCATCGCGGAGTTCTCCAAGCGCCTGAAGGCCGGTCTTATCAGCGCCGACAAGCTCAACCAGCTACGCCACGTGCGCTTCCTTCCCACCATCGAGGCGGTCAAGGAGCACATGAAAAAGCATGCCGAGTTCTTGCGTCCGCGCTTTGAGGCCGTCGAGCGCAAGCTCACTGAGGGCCTGGGCGATACGGGTTGCGCTACTTGGACGCATCCCCGCGGCGGCTACTTTGTGAGCTTTGATGGCCCCGAGGGCTCGGCCCAAAAGGTCGCCGCGCTTTGCGCCGACCTGGGTGTCAAGCTCACGCCGGCAGGTGCCACCTGGCCTTATGGCAAGGACCCGCGCGACACCAACATCCGCATCGCGCCGAGTTATCCCACGGTCGAGGACCTGGAGGCCGCACTCGACGTGCTGGTGCTGGCCGTCAAGCTCGTCGCTGCCGAGCTTGCTCGTGCCGAGCGCGCCTAACGCGTAGGGCCCCGTAAATCCGCATCCAGTACCATCCGCACTCTCGATACGCAAAGGAGCGTATACATGGATTTGGGTATTTCCACCAACCCCACGCCGGAGCTCTACACCATCAGGGTGACCGGTGAGATTGATATCTCTAACGCCGACAGCTTGCGTAACGCCATCGACTTGGCGCTCGAGCAGCCAACCGAGGCCGTTGAGCTCGACTTTGCCCAGGTAAGCTATATCGACTCGACAGGTATTGGCGTACTTGTGGGCGCCGCGCACCACGCAGCCGATCACGACAAGCGGTTTGGCTGCGTCAACGTGCAGCCCCCGGTGATGCGCGTGGTTCAGTTGTTGGGTGTCGACCAGGAGATTTCAATTACGGCGGCATAAGCCCTGCCCCAAAAAGGGCGTGCCGTTTGGTATATGTTTGTGATGCGCTCGGATGTTTTGACGTCCGGGCGCTATACTTGACCGAATGAATAGACGAGTTCCGGCCGAATGGCGCGGTGCGGGCTCGACTCACATCGAGCCTTGGAGGTATGTGTGTTTGGTATTGGAGAGGGTGAGCTCGCGATCATCGTGGTCTTCGGCTTTTTGCTGTTTGGCCCGGATAAGCTCCCGCAGATGGGCCGCACGATCGGCCGTGCCATCCGTCAGTTCCGCGAGACGCAGGAAAAGATGACGGCTGTTGTTCAGTCCGAGATTATCGATCCGGTAAGCGAGGCCGCTTCGGCTCCGGTCAAGCCCAAGAAGGCTGCCGTCGATGACGATTCCGATGCGGACGAGGACGCCGTCGAGACGGCCGCGCCCGCAAAGAAGGAGACCTTTGCCGAGCGCCGTGCCCGCCTTGCCGCCGAGAAGGCCGCGAGTGAGGGTGCTGCCGAGGACGAAGGTGCTGCTGGTGAGGCTGAGGGCGCCGAGTCTGCCGCTGCCGCCGTCGAGCCCGAGCCTGCTGCAGAGCCGGAGCCCGAGCCCGAGCCGGCAGAGCCCACGACGGCTGACCTCTACGCCCGTCGTCCCCGCAAGCGCAAGGCCGTCGTCGACCAGCTCGCTCGCGAGCTCGAGGCCGAGGACGACGCCGCTGCCGCCCATGCCCCGAAGGGAGGCGATGAGTAATGCCTATCGGACCTGCGCGCATGCCGCTCTTCGATCATCTGGGTGAGCTCCGTCGTCGCCTGACCATCGTGGTCGTGTCAGTCTTTGCCGCCGCCATCGTGCTGTATTTCGCCACGCCCGTGGTGCTCGACATCCTGGAAGACCCCATCCGCTCCTTTGTGCCGGACGGTAAGTTCTACATCACCACCACGCTCGGCGGCTTTGGTCTGCGCTTTTCGCTGGCTCTCAAGATGGCCGTTGTCATGTGCACGCCTATGATCATTTGGCAGATTCTGGCGTTTTTCCTGCCGGCGCTTCGCCCCAATGAGCGCAAGTGGGTTGTGCCCACGGTGCTCGCCTCGACGGTGCTGTTCTTCCTGGGCGCAATCTTTTGCTACTTCATCATCATCCCTGCGGGCTTTGAGTGGCTCATCGGCGAAACCTCGGCCGTCGCTACGGCGCTGCCCGATCTGGAGAACTACGTCAACATGGAGCTGCTCTTTATGATCGGCTTTGGTGTGGCGTTTGAGCTGCCGCTCATCATCTTCTACCTGTCTGTCTTCCATATCGTGTCCTATGCGGCCTTCCGCGGTGCCTGGCGTTACGTATACGTTGGCCTGCTTGCGGGCTCGGCTGTGATTACGCCCGACGGCTCGCCCGTTACACTGGGTCTCATGTATGGCGCCCTGCTCTCGCTCTACGAGATTTCGCTCGCCATCGCCCGCGTGGTCATTACCGCGCGCGATGGCAAGGAAGGCTTGTTTGTGAGCCGTCTGGATCTGTTCTCGAACGACGACGAGGACGACGAGGAGTAAATCCGTATGCACGAGGTTGGCATTGTCAACGGCATACTCGATACAGTGATTCGCGCGGCGCGTGGGGCGGGGGCCTCGCGCGCTGTTTTGGTAACGCTGCGCATTGGGGATATGACCGAAGTTGTGCGTGAGGCGCTCGACTTTGCGTGGGAGACGTTTCGCGACGAGGACATGCTCACGCGCGGCTGCGAGCTTGCCGTGGAGGAAGTCCATCCACAAAGCGAGTGCCTGGACTGCGGCGAGGCCTTTGAGCACGACCGCTTCCATTGCCGCTGTCCTCAGTGTGGCGGCACCAACGTGCGCCTGCTGCACGGACGCGAGCTCGACATCGCCAGCATCGAGATTGAAACCCCCGACAATTAACCAGCCTGCCATTTGGGGACGGGGTATAAATGGTAGAAGTAAGGAGTGCCGAGTATGGCCGAGAAAACTATTGATATCGCATCGCCAATTCTGTCGCGCAATGAGCGCCTGGCAGATCAGCTGCGTCAGCGATTCAAAGAGACAGGCACCTATGTGATCAATGTGCTGTCGAGTCCCGGCTCTGGTAAGACCACCACGATTCTGGGCACCAACGAGCGTCTGCGCGACAAAGCCGGCCTGCGCTGTGCCGTCATCGAGGGCGATATCGCCTCGGATGTCGACGCCATCACCATGAAGGAAGCCGGCATGCCCGCCATTCAGATCAACACGGGCGGTCTGTGCCACCTCGAGGGCAACATGATCATGGAGGCCGTTGATGCGTTCGACCAGGCAGTGGGCCTTCAAAACATCGATGTTATCTTTATCGAAAACGTGGGCAATCTGGTCTGTCCGGTCGACTTTGACCTGGGCGAGAACCTGTCCATCATGATTCTCTCGGTGCCCGAGGGCGACGACAAGCCCATTAAGTACCCGGGCATCTTCCAGCACGCTGGCGCACAGCTGCTCAACAAGGTCGATGTGGCCCCGGCTTTCGATTTTGACATGGATAGGTATACTAAGACACTCGATGACCTCAATCCGCAGGCGCCGCGGTTTGCCGTGAGCGCACGCAAGGGCGAGGGCATGGATGCCTGGTGCGATTGGCTCATCGGGCAGATCGAACAAACAAGGGCGTAAGTCGGCCGTCGTACGTGCGGGCGCAGCCGCAGACACACGAGATAGGAGCCTCTTTTGAAGCTCATCATCGCCGAGAAAAACGACGCCGCGCGTCAGATTGCCGAGCGTCTTTCCACGGGCAAGCCCAAAAAGGACAAGGTGTATAACACCGCCATCTATCGTTTTGAGTGGAAGGGCGAGGAGTGCGTGACAATCGGCCTTGCCGGTCACATCCTTGCGCCCGATTTTTGCGACAGCGTGCTGTTCGATAAAAAGCTGGGTTGGTACTCGGTCACCGAGGACGGCGAGATGCTGCCGGCCGATATACCCGATGGCCTGGCGCGTCCGCCCTATGACACCAAGCGCAAACCGTTCCTTGCCGACGGTATCTCCATCAAAGGCTGGAAGCTCGAGAGCCTGCCCTACCTTACCTGGGCGCCCGTTATCAAGCTGCCGGCCGAGAAAGAACTCATTCGCTCGCTCAAGAACCTTGCCAAGAAGTCCGACAGCGTCATCATCGCCACGGACTTCGATCGCGAGGGCGAGCTGATTGGTTCGGACGCCCTCAACAAGGTGCGCGAGGTTGCGCCCGACTTACCGGTTGCCCGCGCCCAGTATTCTTCGTTTACCAAGGCCGAGATCACGCAGGCCTTTGATAACCTCGTCTCGCTCGACCAGAACCTGGCCGATGCCGGCGAGAGCCGTCAGCACATCGACCTCATTTGGGGTGCGGTGCTCACGCGCTACCTGACGCTCGCCAAGTTTGGCGGCTTTGGCAACGTTCGTTCTGCCGGCCGCGTGCAGACCCCGACGCTCGCCTTGGTGGTCGAGCGCGAGCGCGAGCGCATGGCGTTTGTGCCCGAGGACTACTGGCAGATCCGCGGCATGGCTGCCGCGCAGGCTGCTGCCGAGGACGACCGCTTTAAGATCGCGCACAAGACGGGGCGTTTTACCGACAAGGATGCTGCCGAGATGGCGTACGGCCATGTCGACGGCGTTGCGACGGCAACCGTTGCCGCGGTGACCAAGCGCTCGCGCAAGCAGCAGCCGCCCACGCCGTTTGCGACCACCTCGCTGCAGGCTGCCGCTGCGGCCGAGGGCATCTCGCCCGCACGCACCATGCGCATCGCCGAGTCCCTTTACATGGCGGGTCTTATCAGCTATCCGCGTGTCGACAACACCGTGTACCCCGCGACGCTCGATCTGGGCGCCGTGGTGAGTGACCTGGCAAAGATCAACCCGGCGCTGGCGCCCGTATGCAAAAAGGTGCTCGCCGGTCCCATGAAGCCCACGCGCGGCAAGGTCGAGACCACCGACCACCCGCCTATCTACCCCACGGGCGAGGGCGATCCGTCCACGCTCGACGGTGGCCAGCGCAAGCTCTACGACCTCATCGCTCGCCGCTTCCTGGCGACGCTTATGGGCCCCGCCACCATCGAGAACACCAAGCTCGAGCTCGACGTGAACGGCGAGCCGTTCGTGGCTTCGGGCGATGTGCTCGTGACCCCGGGTTTCCGCGAGGCATACCCGTACGGACTCAAGCGCGACGAGCAGATGCCGCCGCTGGAGCAGGGCGACACGGTCGACGTATTCGACATTAAGCTCGAGGCCAAGCAGACCGAGCCGCCCGCACGCTACAGCCAGGGCAAGCTCGTGCAGGAGATGGAAAAGCGCGGCCTGGGCACCAAGTCCACGCGCGCGAGCATCATCGAGCGCCTGTACGCCGTGCGCTACCTCAAAAACGATCCCGTGGAGCCGAGTCAGCTGGGTATCGCCATCATCGATGCACTGTCGCAGTTTGCCCCGCGCATCACGAGCCCCGATATGACCAGCGAGCTCGACGGCGACATGACCCGCGTGGAGCGCGGCGAAGATACCGAAGAGCATGTCGTGACGCACTCGCGCGCGCTGCTGGCCGGCGTGCTCGATGAGCTGCTCAAGCATACGCAGGAGCTGGGCGACGCCATCAGCGATGCCGTCACGGCCGATGCGCGCGTGGGCGCCTGCCCCAAGTGCGGCAAGGATCTGGTCATGAAGACGAGCGCCAAGACCCGCGGCAGCTTTATCGGCTGCATGGGCTGGCCCGACTGCGACGTGACCTATCCGGTGCCGAGCGGCGTCAAGGTGAGCCCGCTCGAGGGCGAAGCTGCCGTGTGTCCCGAATGCGGCGCACCGCGCATTAAGTGCCAGCCGTTCCGCCAGAAGGCTTTCGAGATCTGCGTGAACCCCACGTGTCCCACCAATTACGAGCCCGACCTTAAGGTGGGAGAGTGCAAGGTGTGCGCCGAGGCCGGACGCCATGGCGATCTGATTGCGCACAAGAGCGAGAAGAGCGGCAAGCGCTTTATCCGCTGCACCAACTATGACGATTGCGGCGTGAGCTATCCGCTGCCGGCGCGTGGCAAACTCGAGGCGACGGGCGAGACCTGTCCCGAGTGCGGCGCTCCCATCGTGGTGGTCAACACGGCGCGCGGTCCGTGGCGCATCTGCGTCAACATGGACTGCCCGACCAAGGAGAAGAAGCCCGCCCGCGGCCGCAAGACGACGACCAAGGCGAGCACGGCAAAGAAGACGACGACTGCGAAGAAGACCACGGCGAAAAAGACGACTGCCAAGAAGGCTGCCGCGAAAAAGACGACCACAAAGAAGGCGGCCGCCAGCAAGTAGCGGCGCAGCCGAAACATTGCCCAAAACAAAAACGGGCGAGGGTCCCATGGTCCTCGCCCGTTTTTTGTTCGGCAGTTCGGCAGTTGGGGACGTTCCTTTTCTGCCGGCAGTTTAGGAACGTCCCTAACTGCCAGCTCGGGAACGACAAAACGCTAGTTCACCTCGACGGGTTTAGCGCTGGGATAGCGGTCCTCAAAGTCCAAGCGATACTTGTTGCTGCTGGTTCCCGGCTCGTTGTCGCGTGCCAGCGGCGCCACGATTTCGTCCTTATGGTCCGAGGGCTTTGCGTACTTTAGGCTGATCTCCCAGGCATCGCAGATCGCGTCGATGCGGTGATCAAGGTCGTCATACAGGGCAATGATGTCTTTCCAGGAGTGGTAGTTCTTGGAGCTCATGGGGACGTCCAGGTCCTCGACGATATCGTAATACTGCTCGATGGTCTCCTCCGTGCGCTCGGCGACGTCGGCGAGATTTTGACGGGTGGTGCGATCTTCTTCCAGATAGCTACCATTGAAGGCCTGCGCGCAGGCGCGGACCTGGCTATCGAGGTCCTCGAGCAGGTCGTAGTATTCGCTCAGGCGACGGTAGAGGTTCTGCTCGGAGAGGGTTGCTTCGCCGCCAGCCTCGTCCTCGTCGTCATCGTCATCGTCGTAAAGGCTATTGGGGTCGCCGAGAGGCTTGAGGTCATCATCGTCAACATCGTGGTGCAGCTTGGTAACCTCGGCAGTCGTCTGCGTGGCGGAGTTGTCGAACGGTTTGATCACAAAGAAGATGACCAGGGCGATGATGATTGCCACCAGCGCAACGATAACGGCGACAAGCGCCCCGGTGCCGCTCTTTTTGGGAGCGGGGGTCTGTGGCGAAGCAGGCGCGTATGCGGGAGCCGGCTGCTGTTGGGGCGAGCCGCTCGCGACGGGTATGCACTGCGTGGTCTCGACGGCCGCGGGGCTTGCGGCGGGGTCGGGGCGATAAGCGAGGGGATCGTCCGCCTTGGCTTGCGGCGTATCAAGGGGCCCGGTCTGCTCAAAAGCGGGCTGGCTATCGCTCGCGGCTGTTTGCTCAACGGGTGCACCGCACGAGGTGCAGAACTTGGCATTATCTGCAAGAAGCTTGCCGCACGAGGCGCAATACCGAGACATTGCCACTCCTTTCGCCACATTTCAATGCCATACGACGATTATACCAAGCATCCAAAATTCCCCATCATAAGTTGCGGTGAAATAGGGACTGTTTGGCGGTCTTAGAGCTTCAGTCAGTCCCTATTTCACCGCAACTTTGGAAAGGCACCTTTAGTCATTGGGTAGTCATTGGGGACGTTCTTAAACGACCAGTCAATTAAGAACGTCCCCAATGACTAGGTTGGATTTGGGGTGCGCCTGCCCCTGGGGTATCATGATTTGGTTGATATATCTGCATTTACGCGCCTTGTAGGAAGGGACTGCGCCCATGGCTTTTGAGCCCGCTCAACATAGCTTTATCACGCTCGAGGGCGTCGATGGTGCCGGTAAGTCCACGCAGGCGCGCCTGCTGGCCCGTGCGCTCGAGCTCGCTGGCTACCAGGTCGTGACCCTGCGTGAGCCGGGTGGTACCGCCATTAGTGAAAAGATCCGTACCCTGTTGCTCGACCCCGCCAATACGGCGATGGGGGATACCTGCGAGCTGCTGCTCTACGAGGCCGCACGCGCCCAGCTGGTGCACGAGGTCATAGCTCCCGCCCTTGCGGCCGGCAAGGTGGTCCTGTGTGACCGCTTCTATGATTCCACGACCTGCTACCAGGCGTTTGCCGACGGTCTCGATCGCCAGATGGTACGCGACGCCAACAACCTTGCTGTCGCGGGGACGCACCCGGCGCTCACGCTCGTCTATCACATCACGCCCGAGCAGGCGGCGCTGCGCATGTCCGCCCGTGGTGCGGTCGACCGCATGGAGGCCAAGGGCATGGCGTTCCAGGAGCGCGTTTACCAGGGATTTAGTGCCATTGCCGCCGAGGAGCCAGATCGCGTGAAGCTCATCGACGCCACCGCTTCCATCGAGGACGTCTTCACGCAGACGGTCGAGCAGGTTCGCGCGTACGGTCTCGACATTTCCCAGGACGCCGTCACCGCCACGCTTGCCCAGGAGGTCGAGTAACATGGCCCCCGCTCAGGCAAGCCTGCTGGCCAAGCTCGACACCCAAGAGCGCGTACGCGATTTTTTGACCAACGCCGTCGCCAGCGGCCGCGCATCGCACGCCTACCTGTTTTTGGGCGCTCCCGGTGCCGGCAAGCTCGATGCCGCCTGGGCGCTCGCCCAAGCCTTCCTGTGCGAGCAGGACGGCTGCGGCTCATGCGATAGCTGTGTGCGTGTCGCCCGCCATACGCACCCCGACGTGCACTATTACACGCCCGAGAGCGCCACGGGCTACCTCATCGCCCAGACCCGCAAGCTGCTCGACGACGTGCCGCTGGCGCCCATCCGTGCCAAGGCCAAGGTCTACATCATCGACCGTGCCGAGCAGCTGCGCGCCAACACCGCCAACGCACTGCTCAAGACGCTCGAGGAGCCGCCCGAGGGCGTTATGTTTATCTTGCTGGGCACCTCGGCAGACGTGATGTTGCCCACCATCGTGAGCCGCTGCCAGTGCGTGCCGTTTCGGCTGGTGTCGCCCGCCGTGGCCACGAAGGCCGTGAGCCGCGCGACGGGCCAGGATCTCGCACGCTGTCGCATGGCGGTCGCCGTGGCGGGGAGCCCCACGCGCGGCATCGAGTTCCTTAAGAGCGCCGAGCGTCAGGATGCTCGCCGCCAGATGATCCGCGCCATCGATTCGCTCATCGCCGCCGACGAGGCCGATGTACTCAGCCGCGCCAAGTCGCTCATCGTCGCCGTTAAGGCTCCGCTCGCCGAGGTCAAGTCCACGCAGGAAAAGGTGCTCGAGCAAAACGCCGATTATCTGTCGCGTGGAGCATTGAAGCAGCTTGAGGACCGCAACAAGCGCGAACTCAATGCGCGCGAGCGTTCGGGTATCATGGAAGCGCTGGCGAGCGCGCGGACGCTCATGCGCGACGTGCTGCTGACGCTTCAGGATGAGGCGGCAGACATTGTGAACGAGGATGTGCGCGACGCGATCGGGCGGCTTGCCGCCGCGACGAATGTTGCGGGTGCCACCCGGGCGCTCGAGGCGGTCGCGACCGCCGAGCGCAACATTGCCAGAAACGTTACTCCCCAGCTGGCCATCGAGGTCATGCTGTTCGATATCAGGAAGGCACTGAAATGCCGTTAGTCGTACCCGTTAAGTTTACCTACGCCTCGCGCGACCTGTGGTTTGACCCGCAGGATCTGGATATCCTCGAGGCCGATTATGCCATTTGCTCCACCGAGCGCGGAACCGAGATCGGCCTGGTCACGGCCGATCCCTTCGAGGTGCCGCAAGACGAGATCGGTCAGCCGCTCAAGCCCGTGCTGCGTGTGGCGAGCGATATCGACCTGCAGCTTGCCGACGACCTGGCCATCCAGGGCGATGAGGCCATGGTCGATTTCCGCCGTCTGGTCAAAGATCTCGATCTCGAGATGAAGCCGGTGGGTGTCGAATACCTGTTTGGCGGCGAGAAAGCCGTGTTCTACTTTGCGGCCGAGGAGCGCGTCGATTTTCGTCAGCTCGTCAAGGACCTGTCCTCGACGCTGCACATTCGCGTTGACATGCGCCAGATTGGCGTGCGCGACGAGACCCGCTTGGTGGGCGGCTATGCCCAATGCGGACAGGAGCTCTGCTGCACGCGCTTTGGCGGACAGTTTGAGCCCGTCTCGATTCGCATGGCAAAGGAGCAGGACCTGCCGCTCAATTCGTCTAAGATCAGCGGCGTGTGCGGCCGCCTGATGTGCTGCCTGCGCTATGAGTTCGAGGCGTACAAGGACTTTAAGAGCCGTGCGCCCAAAAAGAAGACGCTCATCGATACGCCGCTCGGCAAGGCGCGTATCCAGGAATATGACACGCCACGTGAGCAGCTGGTGCTGCGCCTGGAGAACGGTAAAGTCTTTAAGGTCAACCTGGCCGATATGACGTGCTCGGAGGGCTGCAAAAAGAAGGCCGCCGAGCAGGGCTGCAGCTGCCGCCCCGACTGCGTGACGCGCGATGTGCTCGAGCGCATCGAGTCGCCCGAGATGCGCCTGGCGCTCATGGAGCTCGATCGCGAGAACGGCGTCGACGTGGGCGATGGCCTGTCGAGTGCCGACCGTCTGGCCGGCACGTCGATGCCCAAGCGCCGTCGTCGCGATGCCGAATCCGATGCTTGTGTCGGTCAGGGCCAGGGCGAGGGTCGTGGCCGCGGAAAGGGCCGCGGCAAGGCCGAGGCTTCCGAGGCCGAGGAGGCGGCCGGCGGCCGTCGTCGCCGCAAGCGCGCGGCGTCCGTCGACAACGGCGAGACCGCGGGCAAGAACGCCTCTCGCGAGCGCGAGGCTCAGCAGCCCCAGCAGCAAAACCGCGGCGGCGGCATGAACCCCACGCGCCGTCGTCGCCGCCACCTGTCGAGCGAGGAGCGCGAGGACGCCTTCCGCGCCGCAGCCGCTCGCGAGGCCGGTGCCGCTCCCAAGGGCGCCTCGGCCTCCGACGCGCCTGCCGACAAGGCTGGCAGGCCACGTGGCGAGGAGGAGCGCGCGCCGCGTCCTCGCCGTCGCCATTCCTCGGGCACGCAGCAGAAACCCTCGGTTCCTTCTGTGGCCGATCAGGTTTCGGATGGTGAAGTCAAGGTCACGCGCCGTCGCCCCGGCGATGGCGGAGGAGCTGCCGCCAAGGCTTCGCGCGGCGGTGCTCGCGACGAGCGCGAACCGCGTGAGGATCGCAGTGGCGAGGGCTCGGCCGACCAGAGTCAGAAGCGCCGCCGCCGTCGCCGTTCCCGCAAGCCGCGCCAGGATGGTGGCGAAGGCTCGACCCACACCTCGTCCGCACCGCAACCGCCTGCCGGCGAATAGCGCCCGCAAGCGGATTCGACTTGTCTGACCCCAAGTGCAACGGGGTATCATGGCACTGAATCGACAACCCTCCCTTCGCCCAAGCGTAGGGAGGGTTTTGTCATAAATAACTGTCTGAATGGTTTGAGCCGCTTACGGAGTGCCGGCATCTTGCCGTTTGCGGATGAATTGCTACCGTTTGCCGAGCGCGCGGCGCATGAGGCACTCGAGGTTCTTTCGCCCACGCGATGCGCCGGTTGCGAGCGTGCCGGTGCGCTTATTTGTCGGGAGTGCCTGGCGTCGCTCACGCTTGTCGATCCGCGCCACAGCTGCACGAGGTGCGGCGCTCCGTTTGGAGACCTGCTGTGTACCGAGTGCTCGGTCGAGGGTGCGTCTTCGGCGGTGGCTAAGGCCCTCGATCGCTGCCTGGCGTGCGCTGTCTATGCACATCCGTTGCCGCGCATCATCAAGGCATACAAGGATGCGGGCGAGCGCCGTCTGGCACCGTATCTGGCAGAGCTGCTCTACGACACCGCCCTGCATGCCCAGGTAGCAGTCCCCGACCGTTACGGCGGCGTGCTGTCCGGTGTCGACGCGGTGGTATTTGTTCCCGCGACTGCGGCGGCGTTTCGGCGGCGTGGATTTGATCACATGGAAGCAATCGCGCGCTCGTTTTGCGATCTTTCGGGCGTGCCATTGCTGGACGCCTTGGTCAAATACGGTCATGGCGACCAGCGCGAACTCGGTCGCGCCGAGCGCCGGGAACATGCCCGGGACATGTACGAGACGGTCGAGGATGTACGTGGCTGTCGTCTGCTGCTCATCGACGATGTCATTACCACGGGCGCAACAATGGCAGCGGCCTCGGCGGAGCTTAAGCGCGCCGGCGCCAAAGCCGTCGATGGCCTCGCTATCGCACGCGTTTGGTAGGGGTGGTTCGTGTGGCGGTAACAATCAGGCAGTGTGACAAACCGACAAAAGAGCAGCTAGCGGCTTCCGTGATCCTGATGGGCGCCTCGGCGTTGCGTATGATTCGAGCCGAGCGCCGGCAGATGGGCTACATCGGCTGGAAGGACCTTGAGCCCGAGGAGGAGCGCCGCGTGCTGTGTACGTCATCGCCTTCGACCGAGGATATCTATCTTCCCGACCTGGTGCGAATTGGAGCCAAAAGCGGCGAGGTGCAAGAAGATCTGTGCTTGCTGGTGGGATCTGCGGCGCAGCGCCGCCGCATGCCTGGCGTGGGCTGGTCCGTGTGCTCCGGGTTGCCTGTCGGCTCGATTCTAGAGGTGGAACCGGGGGTGTACAGCCTATCTCCCGAGGCCCTTTGTGTTGCCGTCGCCCGCGAGGTCGGCTGTATCCAGGCGTTTGCCCTGGCCCAGGAACTGTGTTCCAAGATTTCACTAAGCGATCGCGGGAAGTATCTACCTCCCTATACTTCGCCTGTTGCGAATAGACTTGCAAAGGACAAGGACCAACCGGCAGACGTGGGCTACTTTGAAGTCGAGCCGGTGTTGACGCCCGATCGCCTGGCAGATTACCTTGCGGCATGCAAGGGGAGTGCGGCCAAACAACTGCTACGCCTGTGTCCCTACCTGTCAGAAAACCTGCGCTCACCCCTGGAGTGCATCATGCTTGCCATGTTTTCGCTTCCGTTTTCCTATGGCGGATTTGCCTGCGGTCCCTTTAAGACCGACTACAAGATCGAGTTCGATGACCGCGCGCAGGCAATCTCGGGGATGCCGTATGCAGTTTGCGATGCGTATCAGGAAACAGCCCGGTTTGACCTGGAATACAACGGTGAGCTTGGTCATTCCTCTCGAAGGGGACGTGTCCATGATGAAAAACGCAACACGGGCTTGATTACTATGGGAGTCGAGGTCGCGACGGTCAATAACGAGATACTTTGCGACATGGAGGCAATGGAGGCACTCGCATGGCGCATCCACCAGCGTATGCGAAAGCGGTACCGGAATCGTGTCGATGCCCGCAGGAAGAAGCAAGAGGCGTTGCTTAACACGCTGCGGGCGTGTTTTGGGCTTAAGCCGGTATAATTCGCGTTGAAAATAGGGGGTTAATCATATGCCCTGGCCAAAATATGGCAAATATGAGTAATGTCACTAAATCAGTAACAGCAAAATCAAGGAATTTAGGACTCGGAGGCATCGTAAAGTAAAAAGATAATAAACAAATGTAGAATAACTAAGCATCAGGTTGGCGACACTGAGCGCAAAATCTGTCCGAGAGGCCAAAATTGCCTGTTACAAAATTGGTAACAGTACTCATATTTGCCATTTTTTGGCCACGGCACCCCGAGGCGGGCGCCCCGGAGCTCCCCGTAGGGGAGCTCCGGGCTTCATGGGAACACGCACGGTCCGCTCCGACCTGCAAAATCTGTGCTCACGGTGCGAATGACGACCTAACCTTAAACTTTAGCTTGAACTTAGCTATAATGCGCTACGTTCCCGCCAGGCTGTGGTTGCGGACGGGCAATGCGCCCATCCAAGTCCAAGACAGACGCGGTCAAAGGGATCCACGTAAGCGACCGCGTGCGCGCGGCGCGATCATGGCGCGTCCTAGATGTAAGCCGTACCGTCCGTTCTACTTTCTTTGGGGCAATACCGCCTCGCGGGCGAGCGGGCCAGTCGTGAAGGTGGCTGCGGCCTCCCGAGCAAACGCCCCGGTGCGCAAGTGTGGGGTCAAATACCAGGTCAGCTGGTGGGAACAACCCGATATTCCGTGCAGGGCACGGATCGTATACGACACAGAAGGCAGGGTAGCGGACATGGTGAGGGGCAGCTTGATGCATGCAGCTCGGTTGGGTGCTGGGACCGCGGCGGTCATTGCCGTTTTGGGCCTGAGTGGATGCGCGTTCAATCCACTGTCCACGTTCACGACGCCCACGATCGACCAGATCGAGCGCGAGACCGTTACCCCCACGGTATCGGACGATGCCCTGGTCACGCCGGGAACCCTGACGGTCGCCCTCGATACTTCCGATGCCCCGCAAGCCATGCAGGATGCCGACGGAAACCTCACGGGCTATGCGGTCGATGCCGCTCGTGCCCTCGCATGCCGCATGGGTCTCAAGGTCGCCTTTGTCGATGCGTCCTCGGCCGATTCCGCGCTCAGCGATAAAAAGGCCGATATCTTCATTGGCGACGTCAGCTCTACGGACGGCGATATCAGCTCGCTTGGCACCTGTCTGTACGACGCCCCCGCCGTATTCGGCAAGAGCACTGACGGCGAGTCGCCGAGCGTTTCCACCGAAACCCTTAACGCCGCTACCCTGGGCGTTCAGACCTTCTCGGCCTCGCAGGAAGCGCTCGCCAAGCAGGGCATCACGGCCAACCAAAAGACCTTCTCCAACATCAACGAGTGCTTCGAGGCACTCGAGTCGGGCGAGGTCGATTACGTGGTCTGTGATTCCACGGCCGGTGGTTACCTCGCGCGCCTGATGAGCCAGATCTCCTGTGTCGGCACGCTCGAGACGCCCTCCACGCTTGGCGTCGCAGGCCTTAGCTCTAACGATGAGCTGTGCCGTGCCGTGGGCGATGCCCTCGACGACATCACGGTCGACGGCACGCTCGAGGCGGTCCACTGCGTCTGGTACGGCCAAATGCCCTATGACCTTACCGCCAAGACTGTTTCGGGGGCCAATGTGCAGGCATCCGAATCTACGTCCAACGAGACCGAGTCCTCCGATGGCGACACCTCCGATAACAACGGCGACAGCCCGTCGTCTAGCCAGGAGGGCGCCATCACCGACGATGACATCAACAAGCTCAATAGCTAGTTATTGGTAGGGGTGGCGCCTGCCATACATTGAACAAGGTGCTTCTTCACGGTTTCAACACGCATGGCCGGGTCTCCCCCATAGGGGAGCCCGGCTTTTCAATTTTGATAAAACCAGCAGCTCAAGGGCAATTTCCAGGAGAAAAACCAACTCCGCCGACGCCCTCATATAGCGCACTTTGCCGCGGAAAAGTGCGAGACTTCGGTATGCGGTATCAAGCAGTCGTTATTCGGGCCTTTGGGAATTCGGGTGATTAAATGCACGGCAATGGGTACATAGCCAGTACAGTAAGTCCCCGAGGCAGATTGGAGCCACGTATGGATATCAAGGTTTCTGGACGCAAGACGACGGTAACCGATGCTCTGCGTGCGCATGTGGACGAGAAGATCGGCGAGGCGCTCAAGGTTTTCGATATCGAGCCCATGACAGTCGACGTCGTGCTTCGTTATGAGAAGAACCCCTCGAACCCCAACCCGGCAATCGTCGAGGTCACGGTTCGTGCCCGCGGCTCTGTGATTCGCGTCGCCGAGCACGGCGCAGATATGTATGCCGCCATCGATCTCTCCGCCGATAAGGTCACCCGCCAGCTGCGCAAGTTCAAGACCAAGGTTGTGGACAACCGCCAGGGCGGTGCCAGCGCCGCGGATGTCGCACCGGTCGAGCGCGTCGAGGATCTGGCCGACCTGCTGCTGCCCGAGGAGGACGACGACCTGCTCGTCCGCGAGAAGGTCATCGATGTCACCCCGATGACTGAGGAGCAGGCGCTGGTGCAGACCGATCTGCTCGGCCACGACTTCTACGTGTTCGAGAACGCGACGACTGGCCTCATCAATGTGGTGTATCACCGTAAGAATGGTGGATATGGCATCATCAAGCCCCGCATCGAAACACTTGACGAGTAAAATACGTTAACTTGCATGAGTTAACGGTTGGCGGCCATCCCATGCGGGTGGCCGCCTTTTTTACGTAAGGAGTCGCTTTGATGGACAAGGCCGCATCCGCCGGTCATTCGGACCGTTGCCGTATCGTCGTCGATACCTGCTGCGACTTTAACCCCGAGGTCGCCGCGAACCTCGATGTCGATATCTTGGGCTTCCCTTTCATTATCGATGGCGAGGAGCGCACGGACGACATCTGGTCGAGCATGAGCCCTAAGGAGTTCTACGACCGTATGCGCGCCGGTGCCCGCGTGTCCACCTCGGCTGTGTCGCTCGGTCGCTATATCGAGTTCTTTACCGAGTGCGCCAAAGAGGGCACGCCCACGGTTTACCTGTGCTTTACCTCGGCGCTGTCGTCGAGCTACAACTCCGCGTGCCAGGCGGCAGATGCCGTGCGCGCCGAGTATCCCAACTTTGAGCTCTACGTGGTCGACAACGCCCTGCCCTGCGCGACCGGCGAGCTCCTGGCGCTTGAGGCCGTGCGCCAGCGTTCGGCGGGACTGACTGCCAAGCAGTTGGTCGATTGGGCAAACGAGGCCAAGACCTACGTGCACGGCTACTTTACGCTCGAGAGCTTCGATGCGCTGGCTGCCGGCGGCCGCATTCCGCCCGCGGCGGCGCAGCTCACGGCAAAGCTCGACGTCAAGCCCGAGCTCTCCTACGACCTTGCCGGCTCGCTGTCGCTGATCGGCGTCAACCGCGGCCGCAAGAAGGCGCTCAAGTCCATCCTCAAGTCGTTCCGCGAGAACTACGTGCCCGATCGCACCATGCCCATCGCCATCATGACGGCCGATGCCGAAAAGGACGGTGACTGGCTCGAAGCCGCCATCCGCAAGGAGGAGGGCTGCGCCGACGTCACGATCATTCGCAGCTCCGTGGGCCCCACCATCGGCTCGCACGTGGGCCCCGGCATGGTGGCCTGCGCGTTTTGGGGCAAGAACCGCACCGACAAGGCGTCGCTTTCCGACCGCATCGCCCGCCGCGTGCGCGGCCAGTAGGCAAGCGCTGCGTCCGTAATCGCCCTCGACTCACAGCTCAAACGCTGGCAACGAGTATTCAACCTGGTAATAACACCCAACCCAAAAGGAAAGGTTTCATGGCAAACAAGCTCTCTGTCGCATTTATCGGCACCGGAATCATGGGTGCCCCTATCGCCGGCCACATTCTGGACGCTGGCTATCCCGTCACGGTCAACAACCGCACCAAGTCCAAGGCTAGAGCGCTTGTTGAGCGCGGTGCCGTCTGGGCCGATACGCCGGCAGATGCCGCGGCGAACGCCGACGTCGTCTTTACCATGGTGGGCTATCCCTCCGAGGTCGAGGAGCTCTACCTGGCGGGCGACGGTCTGCTCGCGTGCACTAAGCCCGGTGCGGTCCTAATCGACCTCACCACAAGCTCGCCCGAGCTGGCGCGCGACATTGCCGAGGCCGCCCAGGTTTCCGGCCGCATGGCGTTTGACTGCCCCGTCACCGGCGGCGAGTCGGGTGCTATCGCCGGCACGCTTACGGCTATCGTGGGCGCTACCGAGAACGACATTGCCCCGGTCCGCGATATCCTTTCCACCTTTGCGGCAACCATCTGCTGCTTCGACGGCGCCGGCAAGGGCCAGGCTGCCAAGCTCGCTAACCAGGTGTCGCTGGGCGCCTGCATGGTCGGCATGGCCGATGCGCTGGCGTTTGCCGAGCTGAGCGGCCTTGATATGGAGAAGACCCGTCAGATGATCCTGGGCGGCACCGGCAAGTCCGGTGCCATGGAGAGCCTGGCGCCTAAGGCGCTCGACGGCGACTACAAGCCCGGTTTTATGGTGGAGCACTTCATCAAGGACCTGCGCTTGGCGCTCGCCTATGCCGACGACCGCGAGCTTGCGCTGCCCGGCGCCGACGTGGCCTTTACGCTCTATGACATGCTCGACGCCATCGGTGGTGCCAAGCTGGGTACCCAGGCCATCAATGTCCTCTATAAGGAGGAGGCCGACGCCATTGCCGCCGGTCTGGACTGGTCGCAGTATCGTCCCGAGGAGCATGGTGCTCACGAGGAAGGCTGTGGTTGCGGCGAGCATGGCGACGACCACGAGTGCGGTTGTGGCCACCACCATGGCGAGGACCACGAGTGCTGCGGCGGCCACGGCCATGACGACGGCCACGAGTGCTGCTGCGGCCACCATCACGAGGAGTAGCGCCCATGAGCTGGACGTTCGTGGTGCTTGCACTAGTGCTCTTTCTCTTTGCGATCTACATTGGCTTTTTGTGCGGCCAGTGGGCGTGCGAAAAGCGCGTCGTCACCAAGCGCGACTACTGGATTGCCAACTTTGCAGGAGCGGCGGCAGTCGTCCTGCTGACCTGGGTGTTCTCGCTGTTCCCGCTGGTGCAGTTTGCGCCGATCGGCTGGCTTGGCGGCTTTATCGCCGGCCTTAAGATGAGCTTTGGCGAGTCCGTTGGTCCGTGGCGCAAGCACGATGAGGTCTTTAACGTCAACCAGGCTCATCGCGCCGCCGCCGACGCAGGAGACGCCGAGGAGCGCCGCCGCGCGCGTCGCAATGGCGCGGCTGACCGACAGCTCATCTCGGTCACCGATGACAGCAAGGGTGCTGGCAGGCACACTAAGAAATAGTAAGAAGAGGTAACTATGGCAGAAAACAAAGACGAACAGCTCACCGACGAGGAGCTGGCACAGCTTCAGCTGGCAGAGGAGAACGAGAACACCGTCGACCGCTTGGTCCAGGAGCTCGGCTGCCCCACGCGCCGTATCCGCCAGTTTGCCGCCCGCGTGCTGCACCTGCTTGCCGAGCGCGACCCGCAGCGCGTCGTGCCCTGCGTGCCCGCGCTGATCGAGGCGCTCGACCGGCCCGAGGCTCAGACTCGCTGGGAGGCCCTCGATGCCCTGGCGGCGCTCGCCACCACCTGCCCCGACCAGCTGGGTGATGCCTTTGAGGGCGCCGAGACCGCACTGTTTGACGAGATTTCCTCCACGCTGCGCTATGCCGCCTTCCGCCTGCTGTGCGTGTGGGGTGCCACGAGCGTCGAGCGTTCGCGCGAGGCTTGGCCCATCCTGGACGAGGCCATCCAGTGCTACCACGGTGACCTCGAGTATCGCGATATGCTCGGCTGCCTGTACGAGTTTGGCAAAGGCGAGATCGATGCCGAGATCGCCGAGAAGCTTGCGCTGCGCCTTAAGTTCGATGCCGAGAACGGCAAGGGCAGCTATCTCAAGGCCCGTTCGAGCGAAATTTGCGAAATGCTTGTTAAACGTTTTGGCCTGGATCTCTCCAAAAAGAAGAAGCGTGCTAGCGTTAAAAAATCTGACGACGCCGAAGACGAGGAGTAACAGATTATGGCGCACGATGTAGTCCTGATTCCCGGTGACGGGATCGGTCCCGAGATTACGCAGGCCATGCGCCGCGTGGTCGAGGCCGCCGGTGTCCAGATCAATTGGAACGTCCAGGAGGCCGGTGCCGGCGTCATGGACGAGTTTGGCACGCCGCTGCCCCAGCATGTGCTCGATGCCGTCGCCCAGACCAAAGTTGCCATCAAGGGCCCCATCACCACGCCGGTCGGTACGGGGTTCCGCAGCGTCAACGTTGCCCTGCGTAAGTACTTCGACCTGTACGCCTGCGTGCGCCCCTGCCTGTCGCAACCGGGCGATGGCTCGCGCTTCCGCGATGTCGACCTGGTTATCGTGCGCGAGAACACCGAGGACCTCTACGCTGGTATTGAGTTCGACGAAGGCGCTGCCGAGGTCGAGGAGCTTTCACAGCTTGTCGAGCGCTCGGGTCAGAAAACCTTCGCCGCGGATTCCGCCATCTCGATCAAGCCCATCTCCATCGCCAAGAGCCGCCGTATTGTGGAGTACGCCTTTGAGTATGCTCGCCGCTGCGGTCGCAAAAAGGTGACGGCCGTGCATAAGGCCAACATCATGAAGGCGACTGACGGCCTGTTCCTGCGCGTGGCTCGCGAGGTGGCTGCCAACTATCCCGATATCGAGTTCAACGACAAGATCGTCGACGCCACCTGCATGGGTCTGGTTCAGAACCCCAACGACTTCGATGTTCTAGTCCTGCCCAATTTGTATGGCGATATCGTCAGCGACTTGTGCGCCGGTCTTGTGGGCGGCCTTGGCATGGCCCCCGGCTCCAATATCGGAGCCGACTGCGCCATCTTTGAGGCCACGCATGGCTCCGCGCCCGATATCGCTGGCCAGGATATCGCTAACCCCACGGCCGAGATTCTGTCTGCCGCCATGATGCTCGATCACCTGGGCGAGAACGATGCTGCCAATCGCATTCGCGCCGCCGTATCTGCCACGCTCGATGAGGGCGAGCAGGTTACCGGTGACGTGCGTCGTGCCCAGACCGGCTCCATTGAGGGCGCCGTGGGCACGCAGGCCTTTGCCGATGCCGTTATCGCGCATCTTGCCTAAGGGGATACGGCTTCAAACGCCTAAGCGGTACTTATACGTTTGCGGATAACCTGAGAATGAATACGCCCGGCGCTCTGTCGGGCGTATTCTATTGAGGACTATGTTTCTTAACAAGGAGTAACTGATATGGGTCTGATTCAAAAGAAGGACGAGAAGGACGAGATCGACGGCATCCAGATCATCGAGCGCGGCGAAGGCCCCGACGGTGACGAGGACGAGAAGATCGATCTGGTCGCAGGTACGTCTGCCGAGCACATTGCTGCCGGCACGACCGCCGAGGAGGAGGACGCCCGCCTGGAGGCTCAGATTGCCGCGGATGCCGCCGACGAGAACCTCATGCCTGAGGAGCAGGACGAGGACGAGGACGATGACTCCGACGTGGTCGACAGCGCATCCAAGCACAAGAAGACGATGATTGCCGCCTTTGTGGTCGCCATCGTGATTGCTGCTGTGGTCGGCTTCTTTATCGGCAACGGTGGTTTTGGCGGCAAGGGCGTCGGCTCGGCGACCCTCACCGAGGACCAGCTCGATTCGACCGTGGCAAGCTACAGCTACAACGGCAAGAAGAGCAACATCACCGCGCGCGAGGCCATCGAGAGCCAGTACAGCCTTGATACCGTCAAGGATAGCGATGGCAACTACACCGCTCCCTCTGCCGATGTCATCCTGTCCTACGTGCGCAACCAGATTCTGCTGGACGCTGCCGAGGATGAGGGCATCACCGTCTCTTCTAAGGAGATGAAGGAGTACGCCGAGGATTCTATCGGCACTTCGGACTACAAGACCATGGCCACGCAGTATGGCGTGTCCAAGGACCAGGCCAAGCAGATCGTCCGTCAGTCCGCGACGCTGCAGAAGCTCTACAAGAAGAAGGTGGGCGATAGCTCCGCAAGCATGCCGATCGCTCCGACCGAGCCTTCTGACGGCAACGAGGACACCGCGAGCAAGGACTACGCCGACTACATCATCAACCTTGCCGGTGACGAGTGGGATAGCAAGAAGGGTACCTGGAAGGACGCCGATAGCACCTACGCTAAGGCTTTTGCCGACGATGCCTTTACGGCCGATAGCGCTACCTATAAGCAGGCCATGACCGCCTATTACACCGCCTACCAGCAGTACTCTTCACAGGCCTCGAACGCCAGCTCCAAGTGGACCGAGTACGCCAACGGCCTCTACGCCAAGGCCAATATCAGCATCTACGGCTTGTTTGCGTAAAGATTACCTGAGCCTTCGAGTACGAAGCCGAAATATTTGCTGAAGCCCCCTAGAGCGGACATCGTTCTAGGGGGCTTTTTGCGTTGGAGGAAAGGGCGGGGAAGAGAGAGTAGGAGGGGTTTAATATACAAATTCTTGGAGACTTTATTCATGTAAAGTGAAAACGATTTCGGCCAAACTGGTAGTAACAATGTGGTACCACTGTTCATCTGGTAGTAACCAATTTTGATTCGAAATCGAATGGAAATTGCTAAGAATTAGTTTGGTAATGAAAGAAACGCAGCACTTCTACCTGCGTAAATTACCGTTTACGGGCCAAAAATAACCGTTTGGCAACGAAATAGTAATTTGAACGAAATGTGGTGGACGTTTGAATTGAGTGTGTGCTACCGTACATACCAGCAACCCCAAATAGGGACTGGGTTGTCTAAGTTTGCGCGCCAATGCCGGCAAGCGGAGAAGCCGGTATGCACAAGGCGCGGACATGGAACTCGTTGGTGAACAACGAAAGAAAGGTTGGAGGAGATGCCATATGATGAAGTACCTCCAGAAGCTCGGCAAAGCGCTGATGCTTCCCGTCGCGGCTCTTCCCGTCGCAGGTATTCTTATGGGCGTGGGCTACCTGCTCGCTCCCGCAGTCATGGGTGCTGCCGGTGACACTACCGGTTTTGCCTATACCGCCGGTTTCCTGCTCATCAAGGCAGGCGGCGCTCTTATCGATAACATGGCCTGGCTGTTCGCAGTCGGCGCCGCTGTCGGCCTTGCCGACGATCACGATGGCACCGCTGGCCTCGCTGGCCTCGTCGCCTTCCTGATGATTCAGCAGCTCCTGAACCCTGCCGTTGTTGGCACTATCCGTGGTATGGATGCCGACGCCCAGACCGCTTGGCTCGCCACTACCGAGGGCATCGCGTTCTCCAAGATCGCTGGTAACTCCTTCATTGGTATCCTGTCCGCCATCATCGGTGGCACCTGCTACAACAAGTTCAAGGACACCCGTCTTCCCGACTGGCTGGCCTTCTTCTCCGGCAAGCGTTGCGTCGCCATCATGACTGCTGTCATCTGCATCGTCGTTTCCGTCGTCCTGCTCTTCGCTTGGCCCCTCATCTTCGGTGCGCTCGTCGCTCTGGGCGAGGGTATCGCTGCTATGGGTGGCATCGGCGCTGGCATCTACGCCTTCCTCAACCGCCTGCTCATCCCGACTGGTCTCCACCATGCTCTGAACAACGTGTTCTGGTTCGACACCATCGGCCTTGGCGACCTGACCCACTTCTGGGCTGGCGAGACCTCTGCCGACGTCAAGTGGAGCCTCGGCATGTACATGTCTGGCTTCTTCCCCTGCATGATGTTCGGTATCCCGGGCGCTGCCCTGGCTATGGTTCAGACCGCTAAGAACAAGAAGGCTGCTATCGGCCTGGTTGTCTCCGCCGCCATCTGCGCCTTCGTCTGTGGCGTCACCGAGCCCTTCGAGTTCGGCTTCATGTTCCTGTGCTTCCCGCTCTACGTTGTGTACGCTGCCCTGTACGGCATCTTCACCATCATCACCTACTATGTTGGTTTCCGTGCTGGCTTCTGCTTCTCTGCTGGCGCTACCGACCTCCTGTTCTCCGCTAGCCTCCCGGCTGCTGCCAACACCTGGATGATCATCCCGATGGGCATCGCTGCCTTCCTGGTCTTCTACCTCGTGTTCCGCTTCGCCATCACCAAGTTCAACCTCATGACCCCTGGTCGCGAGGATGAGGATGTCGAGGAAACCTCCGCTTCCGCCGCTGCTGGCGACGACAAGTTCGCCGCTCTGGCCGCCGCTGTTCTCGCTGCCGTCGGTGGCAAGGAGAACGTTAAGACCGTTGACTGCTGCGCTACTCGCCTTCGCTTCGAGCTCGGCGATTCCGCTCTGGTCGACGAGGCTGCCTGCAAGAAGGCTGGCGCTCTGGGCGTTATGAAGATGGACAAGGGTGCTACCCAGGTCATCATCGGTACGCAGGTCCAGGCTGTTGCCGAGGAGCTCAAGAAGCTTCTCTAAGCCTTAGAGACGTACGTGTCTTGCAAAGGGTCGTCCCGCTCCGCGGGGGCGGCCCTTTTTGCTACCTCGATACTTGATGAGGCGGTGCGATTGGTATTACAGTACACGGGCAATTAACCGGTAAACAATATTGCAATGTGCTGGTTGACCTGCTGTTATTACGTTAAAACTGCTATAGTACGTGGTGTCTGGTTACAACCAATTTCGAGTCATTTATCCGGCAGGTATCATCATGGCAATGGGAGCGCGCAAACAGCCTCTGTACGATCAGCTCGTCGATTTGCTGACCGATAAAATCGATCACGAACTTCGACCCGGCGACTATTTGCCGTCAGAGCGTGACCTGTCGGAACGCTACGGGCTCTCGCGTACGACGGTTCGCCTTGCCCTGCAGGAGCTTGAGCGCCTGGGCCTGGTGGTTCGTCAGCGCGGCCGTGGAACCATGGTGTGCGACCGCTCTCTGCAAACGGCAAACCTCTCGCAAATCTATAGCTTTACCGAGCAGATGAAGGCGATCGGCCGTGTGCCCAAGACGACGATTCTTGAGTTTACCGAGGTCGAGGCCGACAAGAATATTGCCGTAGAGATGAACGCGCGTCTTGGCGAGCGTCTGTACAAGATCAAGCGCCTGCGTATTGCCGATTGTGTGCCGCTGATGATTGAGTGTACATATCTGCCGAGTCGCAAGTTCTTTGCGCTTAAGCGCCCCATGATCGAGAACAAATCGCTGTACGACATGATCGAGCAGGACTTTCACGAGAAAGTTCGCGTGGCAGAGGAAGAATTCTACGCGAGTATCGCCCGCCATTCCGACGCCCGTCTGCTCGAGATTGCCGAAGGCGCACCGGTCCTGGATTTGATTCGTACCACATATGACATGAACAACGAGGTTATCGAGTATACGCGTTCGGTTGCGCGCGCCGACCAGTTTAAATACAAGGTCTACCACAACCGCGCAGTCTAGAGTTATTGGGTATAAACGGCTTGGTGTGTTTTGCGGCGGGTGCAAAATGCGCCAAGCGGTAGAAGGCAACGAACAATCGCTCGAATTAACAATGCAGTGGTTTTTGATCCGCCCTAAAACGCACTGCGGGTACGGGAGCATAGATGAGCACGTATGCTATCAAGGCCGACAAGTTCTTTTTGCCGGCGGGGCCGCAGCTGGGCGGCTACCTCATGGTCGAAGATGGCGTCTTTGGCACTTGGCAGGCCGATGAGCCCGCTTGTGAGATCAAAGATTATTCGGGTACATGGATTGCGCCGGGCATGGTGGACACCCACATTCATGGCTTCTATAACCATGCCACGACTGATAATGATGCCGAGGGTATCAACATCAGCTCGACCGAGCTCGCTCGTCGTGGCACCACCAGCTGGCTGCCTACGACCTTTACCGACGGCGTGGAGCAGATCAAGGACGCCTGCGCTGCCATTGCACAGGCGGACGAGGAGCGCGGACCTGAGTTCTGCGGTGCTCGTATTCAGGGCATCTACCTGGAGGGTCCGTTCTTTACCATGAAGCATGTGGGCGCCCAGAACCCTGCTTATCTGATCGGCCCGTCCGAGAAAGTTTTTGACGAGTGGCAGGAGGCCGCCGGCGGTCGAATCGTCAAGAGCGCTATGGCGGCCGAGCGTGACGGCGCCGCCGCTTACGCCGCGGCTCTGAGCGCAAGGGGCGTCGTGACCTGCATCGGCCACTCTGATGCCACCTATGATGAGTGTGCTGCCGCCATCAATGCTGGCGCCAGCTGCTTTACGCATACCTACAACGGCCAGCGCGGTCTGCATCACCGTGAGCCCGGTGTCGTCGGGGCCGCTATGACCACGCCCAACACCTATGCCGAGATCATTTGCGACGGCAAACACGTGAACCCTGCTGCTATTAAGGCGCTGCTGCAGGCCAAGGGCTGGCAGCACACAGTGCTGATCACCGACTGCCTGGGTTGCGGCGGCATGCCCGAGGGCAAGTACACCAGCGGTGGCATGGATGTCATTATGAAGGACAACCTTTGCTGGCTTGCCGATGGCTCTGCTATCGCCGGCTCGGTGCTCACGCTCGCACAGGGTGTCAAGAACATTGTCGACTGGGGTCTCGCGAGCGCCGATATCGCAATTCGCATGGCGACCGAGGTGCCCGCGCGCTCTGCTCACGTCGAGGATAAATGTGGCAGCATTATGCCTGGCCGCGATGCCGATTTTGTCGTGTTCAATCCCGACCTTACCCTGGTCGAGACGTATGTGGGTGGCAACAGCGTCGGTAACGCGTTTGCCGAGTAGCCGCCAAAGAAACGATTCGAGAGGGGATTTAGATGATTTACGGTGCATTGGGCGATATCGAGGAGTATCGCGGAATGCTTAAGGGCCTCGACGTGCTGATCGACTGGCTCGAGGAGAACGACCCGGCGGAGCTCGAGGTCGGCAGCCATCCGATTCTGGGCGACAAGGTCTTTGCAAACGTCATGGCTCCCACGACGCGTCCCGAGGCCGAGGCTCACTATGAGACGCATCAGCGCTATCACGACCTGCAGATCGACGTCGAGGGTCGCGAGGCCTTTAAGGTCGCCACGGGCAGCCTGACGCTGGTCCAGGAGTTTGACGAGAAGGACGACTACGATCTGGTCGATTCCGACGCCTCGATCGCCGGCGATCTTGCCGACGACAAGTTTGCGCTGTTTGTTGCCGGCGAGCCTCACATGCCCACGCTCGAGTTCCCGGGCGATGGCGCGCAGCCGGTCAAGAAGATCTGCTTTAAGTTGCTTGCAGACGCTTACTGGGAGGAATAGCGCGCTGCTCTGCTGAGCTGTTCGTATGCCGGCGTGTTTTCCCTAAGGGAATCACGCTACGACCCCGTTAATCGTGTTTTCCCTAGGGGAATCACGATTAACGGGGTTTCTGTTTTGAATAGGGGAGCTGACGCGGTTGCGATGCGTGGGTGGGCGCGCGCACTCAAAATCGGCAACAAAAAAGCCGCCCGAAGGCGGCTGTCTTGTGCAATGGAGCCAGCGACCGGGCTCGAACCGGTGACCCCCGCTTTACGAGAGCGGTGCTCTACCAACTGAGCTACGCTGGCGACCATGTGATGACGCAGCTGAGGCGTCAACGGCTGTCTATGATACGGGACATCGCAAATCCGCGCAAGTGTTCTGACGGCTTTTCTCACTTTAAATGCACTAATCATTCAAGCCGGGATGTGCCTGGTTGCCTACAACTAGGTAGAAAAACGCCCGTCGGCGGTGTGCCGGCGGGCGCTGCTGTGCGATATGTTGCGTTATGAGCTTAGTGCCTCATAAAGTGGTATTCGATCACATTGCTGTAGGGATGACCCGGGCCCACAATGCCCTGCGGGAACAGCGGGCGGTGCGGCGTGTCGGGGTACATCTCGGCCTCGAGGGCAAAGCCGGCGCCCCAGCCGTAGTTGGCATCGTCCTTGGCGTGCTCGTCGCCTAGCCAGTTGCCGGTGTAGAGCTGCACGCCCGGGGCGGTGGTGTAGTAGTCCAGCTCACGGCCGGTCCACATCTCCTCGACGTGCAGGGCACGGCGCAGATTGCGGCCGTACTGATAGCCGCCAATGCACAGGCAGTGATCGTAGCCGCGTGCCTGATTAATCTGCGGATGGTCGGCCTCCATGCCAGGCGCGACAGGGCGTAACTCGCGAAAATCAAACGGTGTTCCCTCGACCGGAGCAATCTCGCCAGTAGGAATGTTCTGGTCGTCAATGGGCAGGTAGTGGGCAGCGTTAGCAACAAAGAAGTGCTCGCAGTCCATGCCGGCATTATGACCGGCAAGGTTAAAGTACGTGTGGTTGGTCATGGACACGTACGTGGCGCGGTCGCTCTCGCAGCCATATTCGATACGGAAGCGGCCGGTGTGCGTCACGGTAAACACGGCCGTAAAGGTGCGGTTGCCGGGCAGGCCCAACTCGCCATCCTCAAGTGAGGTGGTCATGCGCACGGCGTTGTGAGCCTCGTCGAGCTCAACATCCCACACGCGCTTGTGCAGGCCGTGTTCAAGATCGCTGTGCAGGTTGTTGGCGCCCTCGTTGGCGGGCATATGCCAGTCCGTACCGTCGATGGTGATCGTTGCACCCGCGGTGCGGTTTGCCACGGGGCCGATGGTCGCGCCAAAGCAGGCGGGGTTGTCAAAGTAATCCTCGAGCTTATCGAAGCCCAGCACCACATCGCGCACGTTGCCGGGAATGTCGGGCACATCGATACCCAGCACGGTGGCGCCATAGTCCATAATGCGAACGCAGATCTCGGGCCCGTTGAGGGTGTAACGATGAACGGGGGTACCGCACGGCGCGGTGCCGAAAAGCTCAGAAGTGATCATTTGGTTCCTAACATCGAGGTATTTCCGACAAACTGTAGCGCGAACAGGCGAGATTATCACTACACCCCACTAAAGCAGGGGGTATTTTTCTCAAAAAAGTGATGATTGGAGCCGTGCGGGCGTTCATTTTTGACGCGCGCGAGTCTGATACAATTTGTTCGTTACTGTTTGAATGATATGCGCACAAAGAACGGCGAGGATTCATCGTGATTAAAGCGGAGCGACAGGATAAGGTTCGTCAGCTGCTCGAGGAGCAGGGCACGGTCTCGGTCAAGGAGATTTCGGATGCACTGGGCGTCTCGGATATGACGATCCGCCGTGATCTTGAGGAGCTTGCGAGCCTGGGCGAGATCGAGCGCGTGCACGGCGGCGCCCGCAGTGCGCAGGGTCGTCCCCACGCTATGTTGCGCCACGAGTACTCGCACAGCGAAAAGCGCACCAAGCATGCCGAGGAAAAGCTGCAGATTGCGCGCCGCGCCGTGGAGCTTATCGAGGAAGGTTCGACCATCTTTTTGGGTACGGGCACCACGGTTGAGCAGATGGCATCGATGCTGCCGGCGTTTCGCCTGCGCATTGTGACCAACTCGCTTTCGGTGTTTAACCTGCTCGAGGCGCGCGAAGACTGCGACCTGTGCCTCGTGGGCGGCATGTATCGTCGCCGCACCGCCGCTTTTGTGGGACCAACGGCCGAGGATACCCTGCGTGCGTTGGGTATCGACGCGGCGTTTATCGGTGCCAACGGCATTTTGGACGGCGACGTGTCCACATCTAACATGGAAGAGGGCCGTATCCAGCAGCTCGCTTTTAGCAAGGCAGACTCGCGCTATCTGATCGCCGATTCCAGCAAGATCGGCAAGCGCGACTTCTACACCTTCTGCCGCCTGGACAGCCTGGATGCCGTGGTGTGCGAGCCGGGTATTACCGCCGAGGATCGTGCCGCCATCGAGGAGCATACGCAGATCATCTGCTAGCTAGCGCTGCAGGATTGCTAGTAAGCGCTGTGTGAGGACTTTTGCCCCCCTGTCATTGTGGGGAATCGGCGCGTCAGCGCTATGCGATATGACGCGCAAATGGGGACTTCGCTATCAAATTGTCTCAACCTGTAACAGGTAGGGGTGAAGTCACCAACCAGATGTTACAGATTGAGATTGTTGGCTCGGCCTATTCCGTTTGTCTCAATCTGTAACAGCTAGGACCTAAAAACTCGACTAGGTGTTACAGATCGAGATTTTGTCTATCCAGCCATTACCTTTGTCTTGATCTGTAACAGTTAGACGGTTAAAAGCGAGTTAGATGTTACAGATCGAGATATTTCTGCTCGGGCGTTCTGTTTGTCTTGATCTGTAACAGATAGGGCCGAAAATCCCTGCTAGATGTTACAGATTGAGACGAACGACCTGCTCGGGCCGCGCCAAAACAAAAGAGGCCGCATACGAACCCGTGGAGGGATTCGTATGCGGCCGACAGGGGGTATGCAGCAAAAGTTAGGCCATGAGCAGGCCGGTCTCCGCGACGTTCTTGTACCAGTACGCGCTTGCCTTGGGATAGCGGGCCTGGGTCTCAAAGTCGATGTAGAACAGACCGTAACGTTTGTTATAGCCGTTGGTCCAGGAGAACTGGTCCTGCAGCGACCACACAAAGTAACCGTCGACGTTTACGCCGCCGTCGATCGCCTTGAGGATCCATGCGAGATGCTGACGCATATAGTCGATGCGAGGGGCGTCATCGATAAAGCCGTCCTCGAAGTCGTCCTTATAGCCCATGCCGTTCTCGGTGATGTAGATCTTCTTGTAGTTGGGGTAATCGTTCTTAATGCGGAGCAGCAGGTCGTAGAGGCCCTCGGGATAGATGATCCAGTCCCAATCGGTGGTGGGAACGCCTTCGCGCACGCACGACTCGCCCACGCCCTTGAGGAACCAGCGCGAGGAGCCCTTGTCGCCGGTGCCATTGTGGTTGATGTCGTTTTCGCCCTCGGCGGCACGCAGGAACTGGCACTTGTAGGTATTGACGCCCAGGCAATCGTTGTAGGGGAGTGCGGCGGTCAGCGCGGCGATGTCCTCGTCGCGAACGTCGAGCTCGCCGCCGGCGATATGGGCAAGCTTGGTCGCGGCTTCCATGGTGTCGGCTGCATAGTGGCCGCGGAAGGTGGCATCGAGTACCCAGCGGTTGTTGATGACGTCGGCCATGCGAGCTGCCTCGCAGTCGGCGGCGTTGTTGGGGTCGAGGGGATACTTGGGCTCCAGGTTCTGGACAATGCCGATCTCGCCCTCAAAGCCGCCCTCATGGAAGGCGACGACAGCCTTGGCGTGGGCCACCATCATGTTGTGCATGAGCTGGAAGGCCTTGTCCAGGCGGTACTTCTCGCCGTGCGGCCAGTTGCCGACGATAAAGCTGCCCTCGGCGGTCGCGGGAATCTCGTTAAAGGTGAACCAGTGCTTGACCTCGGTGAACTCGGCAAAGCAGAACTTGGCGTACTCGACAAAGGCGTCGATCGTCGTGCGCGTCAGGAAGCCCTCGCCGCCGTCCTGGTAAAAGGCCTCGGGCGTATCGAAGTGATCGAGCGTGACATAGGGGATAACGCCGGCTTTATTGCAGGTGGCAAAGAGCTCGTGATAGAAGGCGACACCCTCGGGGTTGATCTCACCGGTGCCGTTGGGGAAGATGCGGCTCCAAGCGATGGAGACGCGGATACCGTTGATGCCGAAGCGCTGGCACAGGTCGATATCGACCGGGTACTTGTTGTAGAAATCGCTTGCGGGGTCGGGGGAGAAGCGACCCTGAGCGGCCAGGAAATCGTCCCAGGGCACTTTGCCCTTGCCGTGCGTGCGGGTCTCGCCCTCAACCTGGTAAGCAGCGGTGGCGCCGCCAAACACAAAGCCGTCGGGGAACTGCATGGGGTTGGTCATGAGGCATCCTTTCTGTGGGATACGAATAGGGAGAGGTGCCCGAACAGGGGATCCGGGCACCAACAGAGGGAGGAGCTAGTCGAGGTTCTCGCGGAGCCACTTGATGGCGCCAGCGGGGTCGCGGGTAAGGTCGATATATTCCTTACCGCGCGGGGCGAGCAGCTTAATGCCCAGGCGATCGGTGTCGGCCTTCATGTCGTTGTAGTAGCTACGAACCTGCGGGGCAAGCACGATAACGTCGTACTGATCCATGATGGCAGTGTGCTGACCATAGGCGCCCGCGGAGGAAGCGATGTTCTCTCCGGTCTGCGCGGCACCTTCCTTGATGGCGTTGGCAAGCATGGCAGAGGTGCCGGCGCCGGCGCACAGGACGAGGACCTTCAGGCCATCGACATCCTTCTTGGCGGATGCATCGGCGGCGGGCTCGGGCTGATCGGCGACAGGCTTGCTGTCGGCGGCGGCAACGGTCGTCTCGACGGAAGCGGTGGCCTGCTCGACAGCGGGCGCAGGGTTGCTGGCGGCGATGGTGGCAGCGCCATCGGACTCGAGACCCAGCTCGGCGGCGCGCTCGGCCTCCTGGTCGCAGAGCAGCTTATCGTATGCCTTCAAGAACGGCAGGTAGATGATGGCGTCCAACAAGATGATGATTGCGACAAATACCAGGGCGATGAGCTGGAAGTTCGTGGTGATGAAAATGCCGATGGGGGCGGGGGTAGCCCAAGGCACCACGAAGGAGAAGCCGTTCATACCCACGTTATCGATAAAGAACTTGGCAACACTTACGTTGACGCAGCCAGCGGCAACAAAGGGGATGAGCATGTAGGGGTTAAGGATCATCGGCGCGCCAAAGAGCAGCGGTTCGTTGACGGCGAAGGCAACAGGAACAATCGAGGCCTTACCGACGGCTTTGAGCTGTTTGGACTTCATAAAGAGAATCAGCAGAAGCGGCACGATGAACGTGGCGCCGGTGCCTCCGAACTCACCCACGAGCGACATGTTAAAGGTGAGGGAGTGGGCGGGGTGACCACCGGCCAGCAGAACCTGCAGGTTCTCGGCCTGGTTGGCAAGACGGATGGGGTCGATGCCCGGCTGGACAATCGAAGGACCATGGACACCGATGAACCAGAAGAACGCGGTGGCTGCCTGGATAAGGATAAGGCCAGGATAGGTTTCTGCAGCGGTAAAGAGCGGGGAGAGCAGTTTGATGAGCAGCTCGGAGAACGGAACGCCCATGAGGTTGCGCACGACGACATCGATGATGCCGCAGATGATGACGGCGCCGCCAAAGGGGATGATGTCGCGGAAGTTCTGAGCGATGGCGCCCGGAACCTCCTTGGGCAGCTTAATGGTCAGATCGCGCGAGACGCAGAACTTATAGACCCACACGGTAATGAACGCGGCGATATAGGCCGAGAACAGACCGCGCGTACCCATGCTGGTGCAATCGAAGACCGAAAGCTCGGAGCCGTCGAACTTGGTGGTGAACTGCGTAACAGCGAGCAGCAGCATGCTGCACTGGGCGGCTACCATGGTGGAGCCGTCGTTGAGCACCTTGCCGGCGGGCATGCGACGGTTCATGGAAGCCGTGAAGTTCTTGGCAGTGGTGCCGGCGACCATGATGCCCATAACGCCCATGGTGAAGTTATACAGCTTATTGCACCAGTCGACGAGCGGCTGGGGCAGCGTGATGCCAACTACGCCGGGAAGGGTGGCAATCAACAGGAAGATCGAAGAGGTGAGGACGATGGGCATGCACCCAAGGAATCCGTCCTTAATGGCCTGGAGGTAGATGTTCCTCGAGATCTTCTCAAAGAACGGTTGATGCTTTTCGAGCATCTTTACGATGGCGTCCATAAAGCTCCTTTGTTACTTGATGCGCGATGCATGTGGATGGAACTGGTCGTCGATGGATGGTCAGGACTGCCCGGAAACCTTCCCGCTTAAGGAAGGCATTGCGAAATGACAACGTTGTCATTTCGTTAATGACAACGTAAGACATTTTTGGAAGAGCAACAAGGATTTACGGGTGAACGGTCGATATTATCCGATAAACGGCTGATTTATCAGTCGGGCAGGTAGTGTATGCTAGAACGCAAAAAACAAGCGATAGAGAACCGAGTGGAGAAGAAGTGGCAACGATGGACAAAAAGAATGTCTCGATGAACGATGTAGCGATTGCCGCGGGCGTTTCTCTCAAGACGGTGTCGCGCGTGATCAACGAGCCCGATAGCGTGCGCGAGTCGACGCGCGATAGGGTCCATGCTGCCATGGAGGCGCTTGGGTTCCGGGCGAACTTTGCCGCGCGTTCACTCAAGTTGGGCCGTTACGGGTGCATCGGCGTGGTGATGTTCCACTTGTCGGGCGGCGCCGTGGACATGATTGACGGTATCGCCGATGCCGCCGAAGAGCGAGGCTTTGCGCTCACGATGATCAAAAAGCGGGCGGGGGAGAAGATGACCCTTGCCGAAGCGGCGCGCAGGATGTCGCAGCTTCCCGTCGACGGCATGATCTTCAACCTGCGTCAAATGGTCGATGACTTTGATACCTTTGAGGCGCCGAAAGACCTCAAGACGGTGATTATCACGCCGATGGAACATCCTACCTGCTCTACCGTTAGTGACGATCAAGAGGACGGTGCGCGCATGGCGTGCGAGTACTTCTTAAATCGCGGGCACAAGAACGTGTATTTCGTTTCTGGTAAAAAAGAGTCGCTGTCGAGCCAGTGCCGTATGAAAGGTTGGCGTGCAGCACTCGAGACGCGTGGCATTGAGCCGCCCGAGCCTCTGCAAGGTGATTGGAATGCGGATAGTGGCTATGCCGCGGGCCTTGTGCTTGCCGATAAACCCGATTGCACGGCGGTCCTCGCTGCTAACGACTGCATGGCAAACGGCGTGATGATGGCTCTACGTGACAAAGGGCTCAGTGTGCCCGACGACGTGTCCGTGATCGGCTTCGACGATGAGCTCTACAAGACGATTCCCAACTCGATTCTGACGTCGGTGAAGTTTCGCCATCGCGAGCTGGGCATCCGTGCACTTAACGAGGTCGTCGCAGGTCTTGAGGCTCCGAGCTCCAGAAGCCGTACGCTTGTGTCGGGCGTGCTGATCGAGCGTTCCAGCGTAAAGGACCTGCGGGCGTAGACGTGCTCAGCTCGTTCATCTCAATCTGTAACAGTTAGGACCGAAATACTCGGCTAGATGTTACAGATCGAGATTGAGAGGATTGTCCTGTGCGTTTATCTCAATCTGTAACAACCAGACGTCCAAAACCGGTTTTAGTGTTACAGATTTAGACAATTCGGCCCCGTCTTCCCGGTTTGTCTTGATTTGTAACAACTAGGGACCAAAAACTCGGCTAGATGTTACAGATCGAGACAAACGGCCCCCCAGCCGAACAAAAACAAAAGGCCGGGGCGGCGCGCCGTGTGACGTGCCACCCCGGCTGAGAAATGGGGACAGGTTATGTGAGCGGGGCAATTCCGCTGGTCGCCAGCCGCTAGTCCAGACGACGGGTCTGTGCCACGTGCTTGTACCAGTAGGCGCTTGCCTTGGGCGTGCGCTTCTGGGTTTCAAAGTCAACGTAGAAGAAGCCATAGCGCTTGTTGTAACCATTGGTCCAGGAGAACTGATCCTGCAGACTCCACAGGAAGTAGCCGCCCACGTTGACGCCCACCTCCATGGCCTTGAGCAGCCAGCGCAAGTGCTGCTCGATGTAGTCGATGCGCGGCTGGTCGTCCACAAAACCGTCCTTGTAGGGATCCTTGTAGCCCATGCCGTTTTCTGTAATGAAGATCTGCTTGTAGTTGGGGTAGCGCTGCTTAATGTAGACGAGCAGATCGAACAGGCCCTCGGGATAGATGATCCAGTCCCAGTCGGTGGTGGGGATGCCAGGCTTGTTCACGTGCTCGCCAATACCCTTAACGCGCCAGCGGCCGGTGCCCTTCTCGCCCGTACCGTTGTGGTGCAGGTCGTTCTCGCCGTCGTAAGCCTTCAAGAAGCGGCACTGGTAGTTGTTGACGCCCAGGTAGTCGTTGTAGAGCGCGGCCTCGCGCATAATCTCGAGGTCCTCGTCCAGGATCTCGATGGTGCCGCCCGAGACGGCAGCCAGACGGTTGGCGCACTCGAGGGTGTCGGGCGCGTAGTCGCCGCGGAAGGTGGCGTCGAGCAAGAACTGGTTCTGCAACACGTGCTCGTTGTTGGCGGCTTTGATGTCGGCGGGGTCGTTCTCGTTGAGCGGATACTTAAACTCCAACGACTGAATGACGCCGATCTTGCCCTTAAAACCGCCGTTGTGGAAGGCCAGTACGGCCTTGGCGTGGGCGAGCATCATGTTGTGCTCGCACTGGAAAGCCTCGGCCAGATGCGCCTTGACGCCGCCGGGGAAGGTGCCCTCGATGTAGGTGTTGGAGGCATCGGCCCAAATCTCGTTAAAGGTGAACCAGTAGGTCACCTGGTCGGCGTACTCCTTAAAGCAGAAGGTGGCAAAGTCCACAAAGGCATCGATGGTCTCGCGGTTGAGGAAGTCGCCCTTCTCAAAGAGGGCAAGCGGCGTGTCGAAGTGATGCAGCGTGACAAACGGCTCAACGTGGTGCTTGTGGCACTCGGCGAAGAGATCGTGGTAGAACTGTACGCCCTCGGGGTTGATCTCGCCGGTGCCGTTGGGGAAGATGCGGCTCCAGGCAATGGAGAGGCGAATGCCGTTGATGCCGAACTCCTCGCACAGCTCCAGATCGACGGGGTACTGGTTGTAGAAGTCCGAAGCGGGATCGGGGGAAAAGCGCCCCTGGGCCTCCAGGAAGTCGTCCCAGGCAACCTTGCCTTTACCGTGGGTGCGGGTCTCGCCCTCTACCTGGTAGGCAGCAGTGGCGCCGCCAAAGACAAAGTCCTCGGGAAACTGCGCAGGCGGGTTGGTGACGCTGGCAGGGTTAACGGACATGATGATCCAATCGTCTAAATCGAAGGGCCAGCCGGTCTTGGATGGTCGGCTGGCCCTGTGCGTTACTTACTTCGAGAGTTGCTCGCTTACGAAGGCGAGAGACTTATCGCCGTTCTGGGAAAGCTCAATGTACTGCTTACCGCGGCAGGCGACGCACTTGTTGCCCACGCGCTCGCAGTCCTTCTGCAGGTCGGCCAGGTAGCTTGCGGCTTGCGGGGCCAGGACGACCAGATCGAAGTCGGGGAGCATGTCCACGTGGTTGCCATAGGCCTCGGCAGCGGTTTCAAGATTGATGTCGCGCTCCTTGGCAGCCTTGGCCAGCGCGTTGGCGAGCAGTCCCGAGGTACCGCCACCCTGGCAGAGCACGAGCACACGCTTGCCGTTGAGGTCGCTGGTGGCCGTTGCCTCGGCAGCGGGTGCTGCGGAAGCGGCGGGAGCGCCGGCTTCCACGGCCTCGGCAGCAGCGCCGGCGGCAACGCTCTTGGCGTCGGCCTTGCCCTGGAAGGCATCGTTGAGCTTGGCGGCCTTCTCGGCGTTCTTGGCGGCGAGCTCCTCCTGGGAAATCTCGGCCTCCTCGGCGCACTTCTGGGCGTCATAGGCACGGAAGAACGGATAGTACAGAACGAAGTCGACGACCAGGATAAGGGCGAGCATCACAAAGGCGAGCGGCTGGAAGCCCAGGCCCATGATGGTGCCGATGGGGCCGGGGACGGTCCAAGGCAGGGTGTACATAAAGCCGTTCATGCCCAAGAAGTCGATAAAGATCTTGAGGATCCAGATGTTGGCGATCGGGGCAAAGACAAACGGGACAAAGAAGACGGGGTTGAGCACGATAGGTGCGGCGAACAGCAGCGGCTCGTTGACGGCAAAGCACACGGGGACGATGGCGGCCTTACCGACAGCGCGCATCTCCTGGGACTTGGCCAGGAAGCAGAACATAAAGACCAGGACGAGCGTGGCGCCGGTGCCGCCCATGCAGACGACGAAGTACTGGGCACCCTGGGTCAGGACAGCGGAAGCGTGCTGGCCGGCCTGGAACGCAGCCAGGTTGTCGGTCATGTTGGCAACGAGGGCGGCGGCGATGGCGGGCTCGACGATCGAGGGGCCGTGGACGCCCACGAACCAGAACAGGCTCATGGCGCCGTAAATCACAGCAAGGCCGATGTAGCCGTCGGCAGCGGTGAACAGGGGCTGGAACACCTGGATGACGCCCTGGGCAAAGCAGAAGCCAAAGGCAGCGCGGAAGACGATGTCAAAGACCCAAAAGACGGCGATGCAGACGGAGAAGGGGATGATGTCCTTAAAGGTCTGCGAGATGTTGGGCGGAACCTGCTCGGGCATCTTGACGGTGATGTTGCGCTTGATAAAGAACTTGTAGATGATGCCGGTCACAAACGCAGCGATGAAGGCGGTCAGCAGGCCCTTGGAACCAAGGTAGGTGGTGTTGAAGCCACTGGCGGCATCCGTGGCGATGGTGTCGCTCGAAAGGAGCAAGAAGCCGATGATGGCCGCGCACATGCACGAGATAAAGTTGATCTGGTTATTCTTGGGCAGATCGCGGTTCTGGGCGTCGGCGAAATGCTTGGCCGTGGTAGCGGCGCAGGCGATGGCCAGGATGCCCATGGAGTAGTTGTAGCACTTCCACAGGGCGTTGTTGATGTCATCGGGCCAGTAGAAACCCCAGATGTTGGGGACCGAGGCTACCAGGCAGAAGATGGACGAGAAGATGATGATGGGGATGACGGAGATAAAACCGTCGCGGATCGCCTTGAGGTACTTGTTGCGGGCGATCGCGTTGAAAAAGGGCTGGCCCTTTTCGATGGTGGCGATGAGTTGCTCCATGCAAAGCTCCTAAGAGTCGGTGGGTTAGCAACGATGGTAGCTTTTGACGTTTGGTTGCCAAAATGTTGACGTTGCCATTTTGTGACACAAAATAAGACGCGAACCGATGGCCCCTGTGCCTGCGGACCGTCGATTTCTTGCGCGTAAACGTTTGAGCCGCCCGGTGGCTCTGTGTTTGCGCAATGGCAACGTTAACATTTGGGCGATAAAAGCCGTTCGGGGAAGCAAAAATGTCGGTGAACGGTAGGTTTTGGGTGGTGAGCGTATGGTGGGGGAGGCGTTAGATATACTTGAAGACGTTTCATTTGACTGCGTAGGGTGCCACCAATGGCATCGTTGACATAGAAAGATCGACCTATGGCCGCTGTTAAAAAATCGGTTTCCGTTAAGGATGTGGCGCTCCTCGCGGGCGTCTCAGAACAGACGGTCTCGCGCACCGTCCACGATTCACCCAGCGTGCGCCCCGAGACCAAGGAGCGCGTGCGTGCCGCCATGCGCGAGCTGGGGTATCGCCCCAATTTTGCCGGTCGATCGCTGCGCCGCGGCAAGTTTAAGACCGTCGGCGTCGCCATGTTCAACATTACCGGTACCGGCAACCTCGACCGTATGGAGGGCTTTGCCGCCGCCGCCGATAAGCACGGCTACGCCATTACCCTCACTAAAGTAGATGGACATCCGTATACCCTCGAGAGCGCATCGTCGCGCATGAGCGCACTGCCGGTGGATGGCATGGTCGTAATCATGAATCGCATGCCGGCGGACTTTGGCACCTTTGAGCCGCTGCCTGGTATGCAGACGGTGCTCGTTACCATGCTGGAGCACCCGCTGTGCTCGACGGTCGATAACGATCAGTTCGATTGTTCGCGCCAGGTTGTCGAGTACTTGCTGGGGCAGGGGCACAAGACCGTGCACTTTATCTCGTGTCCTGAACGCTCGCTTTCGGGCATGCAGCGCGAGGAGGGCTGGCGCGAGACATTGCGCGCGCATGGTATTGAGCTGCCGCGACTCATCCGTGGCGACTGGACGGCGCGGAGTGGATATGCCGCAGGCCAGGCTCTGGCGGACGATCCGACCTGTACTGCCATTTATGCCTCCAATGACGCCATGGCCTACGGCTGCATTCGCGGACTCGAGTCGCGCGGAAGGCGTGTGCCCGAGGACGTGAGCGTGGTGGGGGTTGATGATAGTCTGGGCGACATCGTGCCCGATCGTCGCCTGACCACCGTGCGCTTTGACAACAAGCGTGTCGGCATGTGGGCAGTCGACAAGATCGCCGGCGCCGAGGGAGTTGCGTCTGGCGTGGAGCACATGCTGATCCCCGGCGTGCTCGTAGAGGGCGATACGGTGCACGATTTGCGTTAGGGCGCGGTCCTGTTTGGGTTTCCGTTAATCATGTTTGATATTGTTCGAAATGGTTTGGAAACCGTTCGCGGGTTAAAAGTGACCGTTCATAGCTCGAAATTACGTTTTGTATTGTTCTTTTTTGTTTGAATGTTATTGTTTCTGTCATACACAGCGCAGCGCGTATGCCCGGACGCGATGCTCTCCGTTGGTTCATATGTGAAAGGAACGCAATATGGCAACCAAAGAAGAAATCTCGATGGTTGGATTCGAGATTGTCGCATACGCAGGTGACGCCCAGACCGATCTGCTTGCAGCGCTCGATGCTGCTCGCGAGGGTGACTTTGAGAAGGCTGAACAGCTGCACAAGGATGCCAGCGATGCGCTTATCGGCGCCCACGACACGCAGACCAAGCTGCTTTCGCAGGAGGCCGGCGGTGGCGAGATGGAGATGACCTTCATCATGGCTCACGCTCAGGACACCCTCATGACCACTATGATCTTGGAGAAGCAGGCCCGCTTTACCATCGATGCCTACAAGCGCATCGCCGAGCTCGAGGCCAAGCTCGCCTAACGAGCCCGCACAACCAAGTCCCCTTCCAAAAGCCCTGCCGCTATCCGCGGCAGGGCTTTTCTGTATCCCATCTATCTCGGTTGCGGCGAAATAGGGGTCGATAGACCAAAATGACCCGCTGTTCCCGTCCCCGGAGGATCAGTTAGCAGTACTCGCCACGAAACTGGACCATCTACTACGTTTAACCCGATACCCCCGAACACACCCGCGTTTCATGAAAAACTGCAAGCGTTCTACCTGTGGTTTTGTTTTTACGCCACGGGGCATGGTCGGGGATGGGCAGTTAACCGTAGTAGATGGGCCCATTTCATGGCGGGCAGGTCATGCAGCAGTCTGTTGCGTCTCTTGCCGTTCGGTTTTTCGCTGGGTGGGTATACTTCCATCCGCAATACAGGCCGGAATGAGGAGGTATCCAAATGCCGGACAACGGATCGATTCAAAAGAGAGACGCGAGCGAGATGGCTCATGGGCGTCCTGTCCAGATAACCGAGCAAACAACGGTGACCGAGCTGCAGCCCAGCCTATCCGATGTCGTGTGCGCAAACAAAAAACTGCAGATTGGCCTCATCGTTGCGCTCGTGGCACTGGCGCTGCTGTCGGGGTTTGTGGCTCGTCCGCATTTTGCCGATACCAAGACTTGGGACTCCACCATCGAGGTCATCGATCAAAAGAAGGGCAATGTATTGGCGCTCACGACCTCGTGCGTCGCCCTATCTGCGGGTATCACTGCGCTGCCGGGCGATACGGGAACGCCGGTTGCCGAGCAGCTCGCTCAGCTTTCGGGTAATCTTGGTATCGTGCTTGCCGTGCTATACCTAGAGAAATATTTACTCACGATTTTGTGGTCGGTTGGCCTGGGCATCCTGATCCCGTTTGCGCTGGTGCTCTTTGCAGCGTCGCTTGGCATTCACGGACGCTGGAGCACGAGCACGGTCATTCGTCGCGTGGCAACGCGTGTGCTGGTGGTCGCCATCATTAGCATGGTGTTGGTGCCCGCGAGCGTATGGGTGTCGCAGAAGGTCGATGAAACGTATCGAGTGAGCATCGAGGCGGCCGAGCAAAAGACGACTGACGCTGCGAGTGCGGCAGACAGCGATAGCTCCAAAGCAAACAAGAAAAAGACTGAGTCCGCAGAGTCCAAGAACGTGCTTGAACAGCTTGCCGACGGCGCCTCGGGTCTCGTCACGACGGTGACCAGCGGCGCCAAGCAGATGACCGATGAGATTGTGCAGCAGGTGACCGATCTGATCGAAGGTGTCATAGTGATGATAGTGACCTCGTGCGTTATCCCATTGCTGGTGCTCGCGGCGTTTTTGTGGCTGGGGCACACACTGCTGGGGATTGATATTTCCGGGCCGACGAATTATTTGACGGGCCGCTTTCTGGGCACTCCGTCCAAGCATGCCAAGAAGGGCGGCCAGTCCTAGTAGCTAAAGCTGCCGTATATACCGGGGAATACCGCCGAAGGGCGGCCGAGACACGTTCTCGGCCGCCCTTTTGTTTGTTGAACACATGGTCGCTACTCCCGCGCCCGGTCCAAACGGTCAGCAATCATCCGTGAACGGTATTTGTTCAAAAAAGAACAAAGATAAACAAAAAGTTGTTGCAGTTACTGTTCGAATGTGTTCAAATAAACATGAACAGTGAAGAATCGCACATTCAGATGCCCGGACCTGAACGAGATTCAACACTTCCAAACAGAAACAACGCACCTGCGTATCTCTCAAGGAGGATGTCATGAGGGTTGTAATCGCTTCCGATGCCGACGGCATGTCGATGAAGGAGTCCATCAAGGAGATGCTCATCGCCGATGGTCACGAGGTCGTCGACTATTCCGAGACCCCTGCCGCGGACTTTGTCGATTCCGCGACCGCCGTTGCCAAGGACCTGCTGGAGCACAAGGATTCCCAGGGCTTCGCATTCGATAAGTACGGTGTCGGCTCCTATATGGCCGCCGTCAAGATCAAGGGCATGGTCGTCGCCAACATTTCCGACGAGCGTTCCGCCTACATGACCCGCGAGCACAACGGCTCGCGCATGGTCACCATGGGCCCGGGCGTTGTGGGCACCGAGGTCGCCAAGAAGATCGCCCGCGAGTTCCTGCGTGCACAGTACGCCGGCGGCCGTCACCAGATCCGTGTCGACATGCTCAACAAGATGGCCTAACGAGAGCCACCGAGAACTCGAACTTCTACCTCAACTTGTGAATTCAGACGAAAGGACGTTCTGATGAAGAAGACCATCGCAATCGGTTGCGACCATATCGTTACGGACGAGAAGATCTATCTGGCCGACCGCCTGGAGCAGGCTGGCTACAAGGTGCTCGACTGCGGCACCTACAGCCACACCCGTACGCACTATCCCATCTACGGTAAGGCCGTGGGCGAGGCTGTTGCCAGCGGCAAGGCCGACTTTGGCGTGGCCCTGTGCGGCACCGGCATCGGCATCACCAACGCCGTCAACAAGGTTCCCGGCGCCCGCTGCGCCCTGGTTCGCGACATGACCTCTGCCCTGTATGCCCGTCGCGAGCTCAACGCCAACATCGTGGGCTTTGGCGGCAAGATCACCGGTGAGTTCCTGATGGCCGATATCATGCTTGCCTTCCTGGAGGAGCCCTACGAGAAGACCCCCGAGCACGATGCCCTGATCGCCAAGATCGATGCCTGCAATAAGGCCGACGCCGAGGCTCAGGCTGACCCACACTTCTTTGACGAGTTCCTGGAGAAGTGGGACCGCGGCGAATACCACGACTAGTGGGGTTACGCGGTTTTGCCAAACCGCGTAACGGGTCAACGCTGCGCGACGCCCAGGCACCCCATCTCGCCACTCAAACCGTCGCTCGCGTACATGAAGTACGCGTCGCTCCTCTTTCGCGGCGACCTGGGGCACCTGATCGCCGCTCGCTGACGTTGGGGGCACCTGTGGGGTTACCGCTGTTGTTGCGAAGCTTTCTGGTTCAGTAAGCTGCTCCGATAACACGTTTGCTTGCTTGGCTTGAGTGCTTCGCTCTTGGCGGTACCCGGCATTCTGCAGCTTTTCAATTGACGGCTCGCGTTTCTGTGAGGGGGCGCGGGCCGGTTTTCTATCAGCCCTATTGACTTGGTGGGCTGTCGTAAGAAAGGGAAGGCTCCTATGGAGTTTGTTCTTGATAACGGTTCTATCCGCGTGGCACTGAGCACGGCGGGCGGGTCGTTCACTTCTATTGCGGCCAACGGCCGTGAGTACCTGTGGCAGGGTGATCCGGCAGTCTGGTCGGGCCAGGCCCCCATTTGCTTCCCGATCTGCGGTGGCCTTCGTGACGGCCACGCAATGACCATGGGCGGCCGCGAGGTAAAGCTCGCCCGCCACGGCTTTGCGCGCAAGCAGGAGTGGAAGCTCGAGGAACAGAGCGACAACATGGTTGCGCTGAGCTTAAGCTCTGCCGACCATGCCGAGTTGCTCGAGCAGTACCCGTATCCGTTTAAGATCGTTGCTCGTTACACGATCGATTCGGAAAAGGTTGCCGTGTCGTACGAGGTGACCAATGAGGGCACCGAGGACATGCCGTTCTTTGTGGGCGGTCACCCCGGCTTTAAGTGCCCGCTCGACGAGGGCGAGTCCTATGACGACTACGAGCTTCGTTTTGAGCAGCGTGAGGCCACCGACCTCTGCACTGCCGTTCCCTCGACGGGCCTGATTGATGTTGAGCATCGCAGCAAGAACCCGATGGTTGGCCATGACCTGCCGCTGACCCATGAACTCTTTGACTTCGCGGAGACCATCTTTGACGTGCTCGAGAGCCGCGTGGTTACGCTGACCAAGAAGACCGAGGACAAGGGCGTGCGCCTGACGTTCCCCGATATGCCGTACCTGATTGTGTGGAGCAAGCCCGAGGGTGACTTTGTGGCCGTGGAACCGTGGGGCGGCCTGTCCACCTGCTCCGACGAGGACGATGTCCTGGAGCACAAGCGCGGCTGGCTGGTGGCCAAGCCGGGGGAGACCGTCACCCGCGGCTTTGAGATCGAGATCCTTTAACGAGCTATCGTATGTTTGGGGTCGCGCGTGTCGTGCCCCGGAAACAGGAGTTCAATATGATTCTGACCGTTACCATGAACCCGTCGATTGATACGCGCTATCAGCTCGACAAGCTGATCATCGACGATGTTAACCGCGTGACGCCCGAAAAGACCGCTGGCGGCAAGGGCCTCAACGTGAGCCGCGTGCTGCTGCAGTTGGGCGACGACGTGCTCGCGACTGGCCTGCTTGGCGGTCACATGGGTGCCTATATGGCCGAGCTCATGGATGCCGACGGCGTCAAGAACGACTTTGTGCCCATTGCCGGCGAGACGCGCATTTGCCTGAATATTCTGCACGAGGGCAATCAGACCGAGCTGCTGGAGAGCGGCCCGCAGATCGCCCCGGCAGAGCTCGAGGCCTTTACGGCCAAGTTCGCCGAGCTTGCAGCGAAGGCGGACGTTGTGACGCTTTCGGGCTCGCTGCCGCGCGGCGTCGATGCCGGCTACTATGCCGAGCTCGTCAAGATCGCCGAGGAGGCGGGCGCCAAGGTGCTACTCGACACCTCGGGTGCATCGCTGGAGGCCGCGCTGGAGTCCGACGCTAAGCCTGAGCTCGTAAAGCCCAACCTGACCGAGATTAACGGCCTGCTGGGTACGTCCTTTACGACCGATGATGTCGATGCCCTGCGCGAGGCGCTAGCCGCCGATGACCGTTTTGCCGGTATCCCCTGGGTCGTCGTTTCGATGGGCGCTGCCGGCTCGGTGGGCTTCCATGAGGGCCGCGCGTTCCGCGCCAAGACGCCCGCGATTGCGGCTGTGAACGCGACGGGTTCCGGTGACTCGACCATCGCCGGTTTTGCGCATGCCATTGCTGCTGGTGCCGACGACGTCACGGTGCTCAAGACCGCCAATACCTGCGGCAAGCTCAACGCCATGGATCCCAAGACCGGCCACCTGGTCATGGACCGCTGGGACGAGGTCTACAACAGCGTTGTCGTGACTGAACTGTAGGGTTACGCGGTTTTACCAAACCGCGTAACGGCGCGACGCTGCAAACGCCTCTAAGCGGCAATCTGACGTTCAATCGTCGGGCATGACCAAAAGGTCAATGCCCTCCTCTTTCACGTCACCTTGCTCGCTTAGGGGCGTTTTCGCTCATATGACCCAATCCGCTGTCAAGAGCCACAATGGCCCCGCCGACCGCTTGCAATCGGTCGGCGGGGCCTGCCGTTGAACCCGTCCCGGTCCGCCCCCGGCATGTC